>NZ_JAYGHW010000004.1:0-115859 GCF_034932185.1 Spirulina sp. CCNP1310
GGATACCCTTCTTGCAGTTTTCGTAGAATCGCGAGATTGCACTCCAGGCTCTTTCTGCGGATGCTTGGCGAGCCATGCTGTTGAGTTCAGCGGCAAAAGGGAATTCCTGAGCCAGTTGAGCGCATAGCTTTTGTAGGTCGTTCTGTCCAGTTCCCCGGTTGTCCATCCAATAACGGATGGCTTTGTTTCGGATAAACTGGACTGTTCTCACCGCCTCGTCTATGGCGCTGAATTGCTGGGGCTTTCCGTAGGCTTTGAACTCTAGTACAATCATGGCTATATCCTAGCACACAATATAAGCCGCCCTGCAAGAACGGCGACTAAAGTCGCCGTGTCGTCTTTCATCCCCGCGCTAAAGCGACGTTGCTCTAAGACTCCCGCACTATTTTCGTAAACGCTGATACACTGTCGCCAATCCCTCGTCATCCCCGACATTACCAGGAAACAGCACCACAGGGAGGTTAGGGAATTGGGGATGGTCGGGGGCGGTGGTGACGAGGGAGCAACCGGGTAAAATCTGCCCCAGGAGCCGCGCCGATCGCAGCTTTAGGCCCACACTGAGCACATCATTGGAGGTAATCCCCCCCTTACTGATCAGAAATCGTAACTGGGGCGGCAACCCCTGGACAATTTCCATCAATAGTTGGGAAACCGCTTTGCCAAAATCGAGGCGTTGCTGAATATCGTCAAACTGCAATTCTTCGCGGCTGGTGTAGATCACGGGGGTTTTGCCCGCTGCAAAGGCGGTGGCAATTTCCTCTAAAGCCCAAGCTTTAAGGCCTTGGGCGGCGGTTAAATCCTCGCGCATTTGGGCCACAGCAATTTCAAGGGGGGCGAGGCCGTCCCTTTTGAGCAACTCCTTGAGTTGCGCGGTGGTTTTGCGCACATGGGAGCCGACGATAATCGCCCCCGGCTCCTCGGTGCGGCCGTATTGGGCCATGGCTTCGGGGGCGAGGGGTTGAGGCCCCAATTTTGCCAAGGAGGTGAGGAGGCTGGCGGCACTGCGGAAGAGGAAGCGTTTACCGGCTGCGGCCGCCTGGAGTAAATCCTCCGCAAAGGCATCAAAATCCCCCTGATTTTCCCCATCGACGGCACAGCAGACATTACCCGTTAGGGCCATGAGGCGGCTCTGGCTCCCGGCGCGAATGTCTTTGAGGGTAAACCGTTCAACCGCTGTGGCGGGGATTTGCCCTTGGGTTTTTTCCGCCACATAATCCGGTAAAAAGCCGGTGCTATAGCCAAAGACGGAATCTTGGGCGAATTCTGTGGCGTGGACGGGGATTTCTACGCCGTTGACGATTAGGTAATGGGTGCTGTCGCGGGTGATGCGGCCCCCCTCAAAAAAGGCGGGGGTGAGGAAATGGGCATCGAAGGGGCCGAGTTCGGCGGCGATCGCATCGGTTTCAATGGGGTAATGGCCCCGCAATGTGGAATCGGAACGGCTAACGACGAGGAACTCGGTGATCTTTTCGGCGGCGATCGCCTTTTGCAAATTCTGGCAAACTTCGCGGGTAATCGCCGCTGCTTCCCCAGGGGGCAAAGCACGGGTATTGGTGAGAATGAAAAAAATCGGAGCCGAATCCGCTAAACCTAGCCGTAGCGTCTCCACATCCCATTGCAGCAACAACAGGCAACTGTGGACGGTTTGAGAGCCGGTGGGATCATCATCCAAAACAATGATTTTCGGGGTTTGAGACATAAAATGAGGAGAATACGCTTGCCCTTATCCTACCGCTCCCGTTGTCAACCATTGTGCTTATTCTCAGCTTAATCTTTGCCAGTATGGGGGCTTGGTTCCTCAGTAGCCTAATCGGGGGTGGCAGTCCCCTCATTCTCATTCCCGTGATCAATGGATTTTTAGGGGCTGCCGCAGTTCCGCCAGTGCTAACCACGGGGATGTTATTTGGTAATGGGCAACGGGTTTGGCTCTACTGGGGAGCCATTGATTGGCGGGTGGTGGCTTGGTGTTTGCCAGGGGCAACGGTGGGGGCGGTGTTGGGGGCCTTTGTCCTTAGCCGTACCCAAATTGAAGGGTTAAGTTTACTCTTAGCCTTATTTTTGCTCACCTCCGGATTCAGCCTCTTAGGGCAGCGAACCCCTCAGGAGGGCGATCGCCACATCACCCCAGAGGCTTGCAGTCTTGAAGACGACTACGTTGGTGCAAACTCCCCCCCAAAAACCCAACCCCGTTGGCAGATCAAAGCCTGGTATTTTCTACCTGTGGGCTTCCTTTATGCCTTTTTTTCCGGCCTGATCGGCTCCACCGGCCCCGTCCTCCATCCCCTTTACCTCAACTACGGCCTCACCAAAGAAGCGATGTTAGCCACCAAATCCTTTAATGTTCTAGGTGTGCATCTCGTCAAACTGATCGCCTATGGAGCCTTTGGCGTTTTAACCCAGGAGAATTTAGCCTATGGGCTGCTCATTGGTGTTGCCGCTTTACCAGGGAATGGCTTGGGTCAATGGGTTTTGGCAAAAATGAGTGAACAGCAGTTTCGTCAATTGGTGATTCTATTTATCGGAACCAGCGGTCTCTGGATGCTCTGGCAACAACGCCAATTCTTGATCGTCTGGGCTGGGTTTTGACACTCCCCGCGCTAAAGCGACGGGGATTCTTGGTTCATCGACCGGACTTAACCGAGCAGGATTGCTCCAACTCAGCCAGAGGTCTAATCTCCCCAAGCGTATAACTTCCCGTTTGCCCCACGGTAGTTAGTCCCAGGCGCAGGATACAAACCCGCTTCACTATCGACTCAGCACGATGCCGATTGCAGACTAACCCTTTCACATTCAAGTCTTCCTAGGCGACCAAATCGTTAGATTGGATGACGCAGTAGGCAATCCGCCCACTCATTACGCTGCCTGCTTACCCTTAAATGCTTCCAGGCCTGTCGGTTTTTAGCCTTGTGATAGTTCCTGGACGTTTGAAATTCAATATAATCACCATAACACGACTGGCCCAAGGAGGGCGACTAAAGTCCCTCGTGTCGTCTTTCATCCCCGCAATAAATTGACGTTGCTCTAAGACTCCCGCACTATTTTCGTAAACCCTACTTTCTCGATTCCGAAGGTGTATCCCCTAGAGGCGGAGGACAACAAGGGGAATCCATCCCCCCCAACTCGCCATTTTTTTAACAAGAGCAGGGATCCCCAGCAAATCCGGTTAAAGTGGAGAGAGTTTTTTGGGAAGCGGTTATGGCAGAAACAAAACCGATGATCCTCGTGACAGGCGGAGCGGGTTATATTGGCTCCCATGCAGTGCTGGCTCTACAAGAGGCGGGCTATGGGGTTGTGGTTTTAGATAACTTGGTCTATGGCCATCGGGAATTGGTGGAGGCCTTGGGGGTGAAGTTGATTGTGGGAGATACGAGCGATCGCCCCCTTTTGGATCAACTCTTTGCTGACCATCCCATTGCCGCCGTCATGCACTTCGCCGCCTATGCCTATGTGGGGGAATCCGTCACCGAACCCGCCAAATACTATCAAAACAATGTGGTGGGAACCCTGACGCTCCTCGATGCGATGCGGGCCGCAGGTGTGAACTGTTTCGTTTTTTCCTCCACCTGCGCCACCTACGGCATTCCCCAAACCCTGCCCATCCCCGAAACCCATCCCCAAGACCCCATCAACCCCTACGGCCAAACTAAATTGATGGTGGAAAAAATCCTCGATGATTACGATCGCGCCTATGGCCTGCGCTCCGTCCGGTTTCGCTACTTCAACGCCGCCGGAGCCGATCCCAATAGCCGCCTCGGGGAAGACCACAACCCCGAAACCCATTTAATCCCCCTGATCCTCGATGCAGCCATGGGCCGGCGGGACAACATCGCCATTTTCGGCACAGACTACCCCACCCCCGACGGCACTTGCATTCGGGACTATATCCACGTCACCGATTTAGCCGCCGCCCATCTTTTAGGTATTGATTACCTTTTACAAGGGGGAAAAACCGAGGTGCTGAACTTGGGCAATGGTAACGGCTTCTCGGTGCGGGAGGTGATTGAGCAGGTGCGCCAAACAACGGGGCGGGATGTGGTGGCGGTGGAATGCGATCGCCGCCCTGGGGATCCCCCCGTGCTGGTGGGCAGTTGCGAGAAAGCCCAAAACATCTTAGGCTGGCAACCCCGCTATGGGGACTTAGGGCAGATCGTCGCCCATGCTTGGCAATGGCATCAAAAACGCTATGGACAACACTGAAACCTATCCCGATCTGCCCCTGACGGGCCGCTACCGTCGCGCCTTCCTTTGGACTCCGGCAGGCATTAACCGCTATCTCGATGCGGGCTGTGCTTGGGGCTATGGCGCGGTGCATTTCACCACCAAAAGCCGCGAAGTTGTGGGCCTTGACCCCACACCGGAATTTATCACCGCCGCCCAACGACAATATCCCGGATTAACCTTTGTGTTATCGGATTTAGAAGCCACACCCCTGCCGGATGCTTATTTTGAGGCGATCGCCTGTTGCGACACCATCGAACATGTCCGCGACGAGGTGCAATGTTTTCGGGAACTGTTCCGAATGCTCAAACCCGGCGGCATTTTAATCATCACGACCCCCCACCGGGGCCTCTTCGCCTGGCTCGACCCCGCCAATAGCATCCCCTACCTGGACTATTTCGCCCGCCGTTATTTGGGATTGATCTACCGCCTCCTCTACTGGTTCCGCAAACGCCAATGGCCGGGGCCGATCCCCTGGAAAAAGCCCATTTACACCCATGACACAATGCACCGCCACTATTCCCGCCAGGAATTGCTGGCCCTCATCGATCAGGCTGTTGGTTCCCAAGGGTATCAGGTCATGAAGACGGCGCGATCGGGCCTCTTCCTTGGGGTGGGGGTGGATGTTTTCAGCTTTTTGTTTACGGTATTTTTCCCCCGTGGGGTGATGAAGAGGATGGGCGATCGCCTCCTCTTTCCCCCCCTCCAACAATTAGCCGAATGGGACTATTGGATTCCCTACGGCCCATTGGCCTATAACATTGCCATTCAAGTGGAGAAAACAATGTAGGGGCGTTGGCGTAAGCCTGCCGGAGGCACAAAAATTTTTCGCCCCAAATTTTTCGCCCCTACATATCGATAGCCTAACCCATTGATTTTCCGCTTAACCGAACACCTGCAACAGATTGGACTGTTTCATGAGTAGGGAGAGAGATGCTTTCAAAATTTTCTAGCCAATCTCCCTCCACATCATCAAAATATTGATGAACCCGATCAACTCCGTACTCTTCCCAATCCTGCTGATATTGTCGCATCGCACGCAAAGCAGCCCTGGCTCTCTCGACAGGATCGGAGATTTCACTAAAACTGAAAATGTTAGTTTCACTAGCCATAACTGAAATTGGAGAACCCATTTCAATATGTATGAGTGTATTATACCAGTATATGTAGCATTATACTAGTATCATAAAGTACTCAACCATTGCTAGCGAATTGCTATGATCGAAGATAGTGGCGGCAAGTCGATCCACTAGGTCATTTTCCATGGGATTATAGCTGATCAGTAATCCTCTCTCAATGCACCAAAACTGTAAAGTCATTTCCCATGCTTGTCGCTTCTGATCAAGATGGGGTTCTGAAATGGTTGTTAACTGAACACACAACGATGATTCTCTCTGTCCAGACGCTAACAAGTCTGTTGCCATAGACAGATCGAGCAGGTGTCGCCATAGGTAGCTTCCCCCTTTTCTAGTGAGTTCTCGCCCAAGACTTTTCAAGAGACGTGCATCCTCGCGCCGAAAGTTGCCGTTCATAACCTCCCGCCGCCAATTGGGAAACTTTGGATCTGGATCACTGATCCAGCGTGGAAATAGAACCTCAAGCCAGTACTGCTCTGTGACTGAGAAATTTTCACTCGCGTAAAATTGCTGTCTCTCGCTATCGCTCAAAGATCTCAGCCCAAACCAAATTTCAGAATCTCCAATGACTTCTGTGAGCAGGTCTAGAACATACGGTTTGCTCACTAACAGGCCATCTTTTTTGGGTTCGATCCACTTACTCAGTGCTGCCAGCTTCTGAGCTAGATTGGGTTCAGTCGTTGTAGCTCGCTGAGTTAATTCTTCGAGCCTTGTCCGGGCTTCCTGTGGGGAGAGACGTTTTAATACCACGGTTGAGCGTCAAAAATTTGTAGGTTGTCCATTCTAACTGAAAGGTTGTCCCGCTACAGCTACCCCATTAACCCCTTGCCTAGAATCTTACTCCTCCCAATCATCAAACAAAGCTCTAGCCCATCGATTCCGGCAGAGCGGCGGGATCTTGGGGGGTGATGGGGGGGAGAGCTTTCGCTTCGATGGGCGATCGCCCACTAATCGCCCCAATGCCTAAGGTGGCGGATTGATGCCAGCGGTCTAAAACATCGGCGAATAAGACCTCTTCAACCCAAACCTTTGCTACCACCGTAAGGGGCAGGGCGAGGATTAGGCCCAAAAGGCCAAAGGCCTGGGCAAAGAAAATCTGTGCCGTCAGCGTCACCGCCGGTAATAGTGAAACCTGTTTCGCCATCACCGTGGGGGAAAGCCAATAACTTTCCAGGTTTTGGATTACCAAATACCAAACCAACACTGCCACCACTTTCCAAGGGGCATCGAGCAACGCCACCATGATCGGAAAAATCGCACTGGTGAAGGGGCCAATATTGGGAATCATGTTCAGCACGCCGGCCAGGAGGGCATGAACGAGAACTAAATCCACGCCAAAAAAGACAAGGCCGATGGCGCTCATCGTGCCGATAAACAGGCAGTTAATTACCATCCCTTCTAACCAACTGCTGAGGGCGACTTCACACTGTTTGAGGATGCCATCGATGCGGCTGCGGTAGAAGGAAGGGAAGAGTTTGATGAAGGCTTGGCGGTATTCTTGGGGATTGGCCAACATCATCAGTGTTAAAACCACGACGAGGAACAATTGCAACACCGTGGCCACAGAACTGGAAAAGAAGCTGAGGAGTGCTACTCCTAAGGGTTGGAGTTGGTTGACGACTTCTTTCCAAGTGGGGGGATCAGGGGCCAGTTCTGAAAATCGTTCGAGGGCGACAATTTGCGATCGCACCTGCGTAAAAGCCGTCGGCAACAGGTCAATTAATTTTTGAAACTGATCCACAAAGGGAGGGACGATTAACCAAAAGAAAAGGGTAATCATCACCACCACTAAGCCGATGGTCAGAGCCACCGCCCGCCCCCGGTTGCGCACCCCCCAAACCATCAGCTTACGCACAAGGCGATTGAGGGCAGTGGCGAGAACGACAGCGGAAAAGATCAACAGCAACAGTTGATGAATTTGCCAGAGGATATACAGGGCAATCACCAAACAGCTAAACCCCAACCACTTACCGAAATTCATGACTCTTCCTCCGGCGTAGCGGCAATATACTGCTCCAGTTCGGGGCTGTTCGCGCCATAGACTCCGGTGATCTGCTGTTCACAGCAGTCAATGGCAAAATCGTTGAATTCTTCCATGGGAACCTCAAACATTTGAGCAAAGGTGTCCGGGCGGACACGGCAGAAGCGGGGACGATCAGCGTAGATGGTGCAGTTGCGATGATCGCGATCATAGTGTTTACACCAGCCTCCCTCGCCCACCAGACTGAGGTAGAGGGTCAATTCCTCAGGGGTGAGGTAGGTGGCCAGATCGGGGCGATCGCTCGGATCCAGGTGGCAGCAAGCACCACAGTTTTCAATACATTGCCAGAGCGCCATGGGATTTGGGGGTTTTGTATAGTTTTGTATCGTTCCTGAAAGGGGATGTTCAGCGGTTCCCCCTATCCGGTAATATTAACCATGAATTTTTGTTTAGTTTTTATATCGGGTTGAAACGGGGAAAGACTATGGACTTTTTAATGAACTTCTTCGGTGCAATCAATTTTGAATTGATTTTTCAACTGGTGTTCCTGGCGTTAATTTTCATCGCTGGGCCGGTGGTTGTGTTTTTATTAGCACAGCGGGGTGGGGATCTCTAGGGCGATCGCCTTCACTGGATTCCTGAGCCGTTAGGAAATCCCTCCTAGTTAAACCTAGGAGGGATTTTTCGCATCTGGCGACCGGCAAAAAATCCTTCGCCCCTACACCCATCAATGCCACAACCGGATTCCACACATCCCTTAAATTTCTTCCACCTCAAGCAGCGCACTTAAGACTGCACCACAGGCAAAGGCAAACACCAGCGGCATGGGAGAATGGGTAAAATAGCTCAACAGCAGGGAGATGGAGGCGGCGATCGCCCCTGTCCACACCACCACCCGCTCCTCTTGACACCAACCCTTTGCCGCTTTAATCGAGCGCAGCACCGAAGTAGGGATCGGCTCTGGCATTACGGCCCCGGGGGGAAATGCCCAATAGTTTCCTGGCCGCTCTTGGAACAGATCCGTCCAGCCATTATCGAGACACCAGTCATTAATCCATTGATCGCTGTAATGCTTCATTGAGAACCTCCGAAAAACCTCACCCCAGGAAATGCCATTGGCGTAGGTTGGGGGTGCGAGCAAACAGGACACGCAAAAACAAGGTCAATTTTATCGAGTTCATCCTAGCAGTGAACCCCAGCATTCCTCGCACCTCCCATAAAAAACTTTACGTTTTACCCTGAAAAAGGTGAGTATTTATACTCACTTTCTTGCCAAAAGGGGCGAGAAAAGAAATATTTTTCACCCTGAACCATAGCGGAACGAGAACATTTCCCCCGTCTCTAAACTTGTGATCTCACATTCCGCAGGTTAAGACCAATGATGCTCATGAACGGTGCGTCAGATACAATTCAACTACCAACATCATCATCGCTCTTGTCTGACGCACCCTAGGATTGAATTGTAAGGTGCGTCAGAGCGGTTCATCTATAAGGCAAAAGAGCAGCGTCACGGCTGACGCACCATTGATTGATTCTTCAAAAAATAGGGTGAAATTAGTTCAATTCGAGACCAAATCTGCATAGGAGCAAAAAAAAATTTCGCCCCTACATCAAGGGTTCAATTTTGATAAATTTATAGCAATAGCCAAGGGGATTAATGTAATCTTTGAAACCAAGCCAGAGCGGACTGAAGTCCGACGACAAACTGTGTCCTAATGATTCTGGCTAGTGCGATAGCTTATCATCTTGAATTTTGAAGACCCGTTCATTTAATCCAAAATTAATCTGGATAGATTGGGATTAACCCCATTGTTTACCTAAGGTGGATTGTTTTAGCCAGGCTAAAAAACCTTGGCGATCGCCATCAGGCATATCGGCTAAAATATCCTTGAGTTCTTCAGCAAAATTAGTATTACCAAAAAAATCCTTACCAATACGATAAATTTCTTGCAAAATCGCAATTAAATGCTGCTCTGCCCAACTGGGAGCTTTAAAATTGCCCAGGGGATCCACCTTCAGCAATTGCTCCATTGCTTTGGGAGAAGTGACTTCGGGAATTTGGCGGGTTTGAAGGGCGTTGGCAATTTCCTGCTGAAAGAGCTTGGCTTGACGACCGCCGAGGAGTTCTTCCACATCAAAATAAACGGCTTGTAAAATCAGTAAGCAAGCCTGCACGAAAGCGACGGGGCTGGCTTCATCGCCGCCATCCCCCAATTGCTCAAGGCGAAACCGCCCCCAAACGCTATGGCGGTTGTCTTCTTGGAGTAACACGCAGAACTTTCCCTGATTATCCGTCAGGTCTTTCCAGAAGGTTTTCGCCTCCTCAGCTTGATTGACATCAAAAACACTAATGAGACGAAAGGTTTGATCTTGATACTTCAAGACGGGGATTTGTTGTTCTCGCTTGGGGTTCTGAACGCTGGAAATTTCAACATCCTGCCGTTTGAGAATAAACATAGTGTGGTCGATGACTCCTGCGGAGGGTCAGGGCAACGGGCTGGCTCATCAGTTTCCTGATTGCTTTCCTAGTGTACTTGAGATTGCGGAATAACCAACGGGCCCGCTTGGATGGTTCCCGCCCAAAGGGGGGATCTCCTGGGGCTACGGTGGATCTAGCCAATCTTAGCCTTTCATGGCAAGCTAGGGGGCGAAGGCGCAGGGTGGAAGATGAATGACGATCGCCCCTATTGGTTGGCATGGTCTCGGATTAATGGGGTGGGGCCCCGGTTGGTACAGCAGTTGGTGGTGGAGTTTGGCACTCTAGAGGAGGCTTGGTGGGCAACTTCGACGGCTTTGCGCACCGTGCCGGGGATTGGCCCCAAGTTATTGGAGACGATTAGCGAGGCGCGATCGCACCTTGACCCCGATCAGTTATTAGAAGATTGCGATCGCTCCGGCATTCAATTTTGGATCGCTGCGGATCCTGATTACCCCCGCTTACTGTTGGAAATCCCCAGTCCGCCGCCGGTACTCTACTATCGGGGCGTGGTGGATGGGGCGGAAAATCGGGGGGAGAAGGCGGCGATCGCCATCGTGGGAACCCGCAACCTCACCGACTATGGCCGCCGCTGGACAGCCCAACTCAGTACCCACCTCAGCCAACACCAATTTACGATTGTCTCCGGCATGGCCGCTGGGGTGGATACCATCGCCCATGAGGCTTGTCTTCGGGCGGGGGGGCGTACCCTTGCTGTACTCGGAACCGGCGTTGATGTGGTTTATCCCAAAAGTAACCGCCGCCTTTATGAACAAATCCAAACCCAAGGGTTAATCCTCAGCGACTATCCCCCCGGTACACCCCCCGAAGCCCGCAACTTCCCCCCCCGCAACCGGATTATTGCCGGGTTGAGTCGGGCGGTGTTGGTGATGGAGGCAGCCCAGCGATCAGGGGCATTGATTACCGCCCGCTATGGGGCAGAATTTAACCGTGATGTTTATAGTTTGCCGGGTTCGTTGGATCAACCCCAATCCTTGGGCTGTTTGGAGTTGGTTAACAATGGGGCGCAATTGATCTTAGGTGTTAAACCCTTATTGGAAGCTTTGGGGGAAATTCCCCATTTGGATCTGCCGGGGGGCCAACTTTCCCTAGAGTTGCTCAATCCTAGCGCCGCGATCGCCCCACCCCTGATCCCCACCGCCGTAACTCCACCCCCAGATTTAGACCCCCTGCTGAAACAGGTTTGGGAAGCAACGCCCCTAGAACCGACACCCCTGGATGTGATCATGGCGACGACGGGCTTACCGATCAGCGAACTCTCCCCGGCCTTATCCCAGTTAGAATTATTAGACTTGGTGATCCAGTTGCCAGGGATGCAATACCGTCGGAGTTAACGCCTTTCCCCATGAATACCCCCCAAGCCGTTGTCTTGCTATCCGGTGGTTTAGATTCCGCCACCGCCGCCGCCCAAGCCCAAGCCGATGGCTATGGTGCGATCGCCCTTTCCTGTCGCTATGGCCAACGCCATCACCGGGAACTGGCGGCGGCAAAGGCGATCGCCCAACACCTCAAGATCGCCCAACATTTCATCATCGATGTCAATCTGGGGCAATGGGGCGGCTCCTCCCTCACCGATACCACCACCCCCCTCGCCCAGGATGGCAGCGACACTGCCCCGATCCCCGCCACCTATGTCCCCGGTCGCAATACAGTATTCATCGCCCTCGCCCTCTCCCTCGCGGAAGCCCAAGGCGCAACCGCTGTCTACTTAGGGATTAACGCCGTCGATTATTCCGGCTATCCCGACTGTCGCCCCGATTATTTAGCCGCCTATCAACAATTGGCAGCCCTCTCCTCACGGGTGGGGGTAGAGGGGCAACCGATTCAACTGGTGGCTCCCTTAGTGGCGGATAGTAAAGTGGATATTGTCCGGCGAGCATTGCAGTTAGGGGTTCCCATTCCCCTCACTTGGTCTTGCTATGCTGGAGGCGATGCCCCCTGTGGCCGCTGCGATTCCTGCCGGATTCGGGATCAGGCCTTGATTACTGCCGGTTATCCCCAATGGGCCACTCCGAATGTCACTCCCTGCTTTTAAGCCATGTTTGTGTTTCTTTCCAAGCTCCTGCCGGTTTTTGTCTACCCCCTCGGTTTGGCCTGTGTCTTGTTGGTGATCTCCTTAGTGCTGGCTTGGTGGCAGCCACGTTTAGCCGCCATTCCCACGGCTTTAGCCCTGCTGGTGTTGGTGATAGCCTCAATGCCGACGGTGAATACAGCTTTGCTGAAATCCTTGGAATGGCAACACCTACCAGAAGGGCCACTCCCCCCAGGGGAGGCGATCGTCATTTTGGGGGGAGGGTTGAAATTTCAGGAGCATCCTCGGCGGATGGTGGAGGTGGCGGAAGCGGGCGATCGCGTCCTTTACGGTGCAAAACTCTACCACCAAAACCGCGCCCCCTTAATCGTTGCCACCGGAGGCCGGATTCATTGGCAGGGAGAAGAACCCCCGGAATCTGCCGATATGGTGGAATTATTAACAATACTGGGCGTTCCCAAAGCAGCTATTTTAGAAGAATCCGCTTCGGTGAATACCTATCAAAATGCCCTCTACACCAAAGATTTATTAGAACCCCAAGGCATTAAACGCATTTTACTCGTAACTTCCGCCCTCCATATGCCCCGCGCTGTGGCCATTTTTGCCAAATTGGGGTTTGAGGTGATCCCCGCCCCAACAGATTTTGTGGTGACAGATGGTAGCCTCACGGGTGGCCAACAAACTCTCGCTGGTTTGATTTTAGATCTTTGGCCCGATACCGGGCGATTAGCCTCAACAACGGATGCCCTAAAAGAGTATATCGGTATCGTTGTCTACCGATTACGGGGTTGGCTGTGATACAACTGGAGGGGAAGAAATGCGCTAGGATCAAGTGTTAAGCCCCCCTCACTGCCATTTTTTGGTTATGAATCAACCCATTTATCGCACCCTTGAAGCGCGACCCGATAACTATCAAGGCTGGTATAACCAGGCCCTGGCACTCCATGATCAACGTCGCTATCAAGAGGCTTTATATTGTTATGAAAAAGCCCTTGAACATAAACCCCAAGATTATTGGAGTTGGTACCGGCGGGGAACAATTTTTGAGGAATTAGGGGAATATAACGAGGCATTAAGCTGTTATCAACAGGCGACAGCAGTCCGCCAAGATGACTATTGGGCTTGGTATAGTTTGGGCTATATTGCCCTTCAAGATCTCCAACATTATCAAGAGGCGGCGGACTATTTTGCCCAAGCCCGTGCCATTAATCCTGAGGATTATTGGAGTTGTTATCGTCAAGGGGAAGCGTTGCGGCTGGCGGGGGATTTTGAAGAGGCGATCGCCTGTTTCCAAGCGGCCCTAGCAATTCGGCCGGGGGATTATTGGTCGATTTACCGCCAGGGGGATGCCCTGCGCCAAAGTGGGGATTATGAAGGGGCGATCGCCACCTACCAAGCCGCCCTCAAAGTTCGCCCCCAGGATTATTGGTCGCTGTATCAACAGGGGCAAACCCTCAAACTGATGGGCTACTACTACGCCGCCTTGAGTGTGTTTCGAGAACTCTGGCGGCTGGATCCCGATGATGACCAGATTTGGTATGCCCAAGCGGTCTGTTATGCCCAGTTGTGGGATATGCCAGGGGTGATGCGGATGCTTGAACCCGCGTTGCAATACAGTCCCCCGTATTACCTAGAGCAAATTAGCCAAGACCCCGCTTTTGCTGCAATCCTCAACCATCCAGAATTGCAGCGATTAATGGCCAACTGTCGGGCGGAATTGACCAGCGGCGCTTAACGGTCGTCGGCCAATGCCCTGCGATAGAGCCGCTGGGTGGCTTTCAGGAGGGAATCCAGCAGGGAGGATGGGGGGAGATGTTCGGGATCAAGTTCCTGGAGTTGCAGTAAAAACCGCGCCTCTTGGGTTTGCACTTCCCCATCGCTATAGATCAAGCCGCTAATTGCTTCTAGTACCTTTTGATAGTCTTCTTGACTGTAGCGATCGCCCAAATAATCCTGAATCCAGGTGTAGCATTCTTGGGGCGTAATCGGCTTAATTTCCGCTAGCATCGCCTTAATATCCGGGTCTTCTTCGAGACCATGATTGTTGGCCATGCGATGGAGATAGTCCCGTTCTTCTTTTTGAATCACCCCGTCAATCCAGGCGGCTCCGATTAAAATCCGCATTAAATCTTTTGTGCTGTGTTCTTTAACGCTCGGAGAATTCATGAGGGATCTTTTTTGGTGAAAACCAAAAGGCAAAACTTTCGGATTTATTTTAACACCCGAAATTTTTCCCCTGACAAAATTGCGCCAATTCTGAAAAACTGATCACGTTTATTGATATTTTTTGATAAATCGTTACGAGATCCCCCCGGCTACGCCGACCCCCTTCATAAGGGGGTTAAATTCCAGAACCCCCCCTTTTTTAAGGGGGGGCAGGGGGGGATCTCGCTTCGTCATTAATGCTCAGGATCCCCCCGGCTACGCCGACCCCCTTAAAAAGGGGGTTAAATTCCAGAACCCCCCCTTTTTTAAGGGGGGGCGGGGGGGGATCCCGCTTCGTTTTAATGCTCAGGATCCCCCCGGCTACGCCGACCCCCTTAAAAAGGGGGTTAAATTCCAAAACCCCCCTTTTTTAAGGGGGGGCAGGGGGGGATCCCTCACGCCACCGTAATTTCAGCCAAAGCCCCGATCGCCCCATCCACTTTTCCCGCCGGAACCCGCCCCGCATTCCCCCAACAAATCCCCACTACCCCCGCCGCCCCTGCGGCCCGGGCCATGGCCCAATCAAATTCTGAATCTCCCACCATTAGCGTTTGTTCCGGGGGGAGAGCAAGGCGATCGCAGGCCTTGCGATACAACGCCGGATCCGGCTTCGCCAACCCATCCGGCTCATGGCCCAATTCCAACGCCAACCAAGGGCGCAACTCGCTATAGGTGACAAATTCCTCTACCTCCGGTGTCGTTCCCGCCGACAACACCCCTAGGGTTAACCCCGCACTGTGCAACCGTTCCAGGGTTTCAGCTACCCCGGGAAAAGGGGGGCTAGTGGTGCGATCGCGCGTCACGGTGCGATCGGCATCCTCAAAGGCGCGTTGGGCAAGTTGCCGGGCTTCGGGCCAAGGGCGGCCGGTTTCGGCAATATAGGCCGCCGCCGCGATTTCATTTTCCACGCGACTCCCCACCACCATTAACCCCTGGCGATCAATATCTCCCCCCTGTACCCCAAAGGCCATCAGTAAGGGTTCCCCCACCCCCGGAATTTGGGCATCAATCAGGCGCGATCGCTTCAGGGCCAAGGCCCGCAAATAAGCCGGTGAATCCTCCAACGTGCCATCTTTATCAAAAATAATTGCTTCGATTCCCGTAAACTCCACCCCACCACAGCACACAGTCACCACGCTCGATCCTCCTTAACAATCCGTTACGATGCTCTACCCCGTTCACACCGTAATGATAAGCTGGCAAATGCACTCAAAATCAATCTTTATAACGGAGTTTCTATGACGGGGTCGGAGTTACCACATTTGTTAAGAGTGGCACGGGGGGAAATCTTGGCACGGCCACCCGTCTGGATGATGCGCCAAGCCGGACGCTACATGAAGGTTTATCGGGATTTGCGGGATAAATACCCCAGTTTTCGCGATCGCTCCGAAAATGCCGATCTCGCCATTGAAATTTCCCTACAACCCTGGCGGGCCTTCCAACCGGACGGCGTGATCATGTTCTCCGATATCCTCACCCCGTTACCGGGTATTGGTATCCCCTTCGATATTATCGAAAGCAAAGGGCCGATCATCGATCCCCCGATCCGCACCCAGGAACAGGTGGACAACCTCCACCCCCTCGACCCCGATGCTTCCCTGCCCTTTATCCGCACGATTTTACAAACCCTGCGCCAAGAGGTGGGCAATCAATCCACAGTCTTAGGGTTTGTGGGTGCGCCTTGGACGTTGGCGGCCTATGCCGTCGAGGGGAAAAGCTCGAAAAACTACGCAGTGATTAAGGGTATGGCCTTTTCTGCGCCGGATCTGCTCCATTCCTTCTTAGGGAAGTTGGCAGATGCGATCGCCACCTATGTTTGTTATCAAATCGAATGCGGCGCTCAAGTGGTGCAAATGTTCGATTCTTGGGCGGGAGAACTCAGCCCCCAAGATTACGAAGTGTTTGCCCTCCCCTACCATCAGCAGGTGGTGAAGGCCGTTAAGGCCAAGCATCCCGATACCCCCTTGATCCTCTATATCAGCGGTAGTGCGGGGGTATTGGAGCGCATGGGTAAAAGTGGTGTGGATATTGTCAGCGTCGATTGGACGATGGATCTAGCCGAAGCGCGGCAACGGTTAGGCCCCGCGATGAAGGTGCAGGGCAATATGGATCCCGGTGTGCTGTTTGGCTCCAAGGATTTCATCACCGAACGCATTTTAGATACGGTGCGTAAAGGTGGCGGCCAAGGGCATATCCTCAACTTGGGCCATGGGGTACTCCCCGGCACTCCTGAGGAAAACGTTGAGCATTTCTTTACCATCTCCAAGCAAGTGGATCAACTTTTGGCCGTTCAAGCCTAAACTAGGCCTGTGAATGGATCAAAAAAGAGAGGTTAAACGCCTACAGCTTGTTAGTCGTGCCATAGCCCTCACCCTAAATCCCTCCCAGGGAGGGGAGAGGGACTTTGAGAATGCGCCTCTCTTCAATCGTTCACGCCCTGGCAATCTTTATCCCCACTCGCTAATGGTGCAAAGCAAATCCTCTCCCCCCCCACGCAAGCGCATCTTTATTACGGGTGGCAGCGGTTGTATTGGCCATTACATTGCCGAAACCCTGATCGACACCAGTCCCCATGAACTGTTTTTTTTAGTGCGCAATCCCGCCAAAGTGCAGTTTGATGTAGAAGCCCGGGAGGGAGTGCATCTCATCCATGGGGATATGCACGACATTGAACATCAAGGAGAGTTACTCAAAACCATTGATATTGCTATTTTGACAGCCAATGCTTGGGGGGGAACCTCAGAAGTATTTGATGTCAATATTGCCAAAACAATCCGGCTGATTAATTTGCTCGATCCTAAACGTTGTCAGCAGGTGCTTTATTTTTCCACTGCTAGCATTCTTGATCATCAAAATAAGCTCCTCGAAGAAGCGAAGCAAATCGGCACGGACTATATTCGCTCTAAATATGATTGCCATTCCCGTTTGGGGCGTTTAGAATTGGCTCCTAAAATTACGATTCTTTTTCCAACCTTAGTGTTTGGTGGCAGTTCAACAAAGCCCTATTCTCACATTTCTGGAGGATTGGCTGAGGTGACAAAATGGATTGGTTTAGCCCGGTTCTTTAAAGCCGATGCTAGCTTTCACTATCTCCATGGCCGGGATATTGCAACAGTTGTGCGCTATTTAGTGGATAATCCGCTGCCCTATGATGTGGTTAATCAGTTGGATGATATCTATTTAAAACAGTTGGTTTTGGGGAATCCGCCCCTAACGGTGAATGAAGCCCTTGAGGAAGTTTGTGCTTATTTTGGCAAAAAAATCTATTTTCAAATCCCCCTTTCGCTGTGGTTAGCGAATTTTTTCATCAATGTATTTGGCATTCAAGTGGCGGCCTGGGATCGGTTTTGTATGAAGTATCGCCACTTTACCTATAAAAATCCCGTTAATCCGGCGACATTTGGGCTGCCGGTTTTTTGTCCCACGTTGGCGGATATTTTGTTGGCGACGGGAATTCGGGGGAAAGTGGGAAGTGGGAAGTAGGAAGTGGGAAGATTGTAGGGGCGAAAAATTTTTCGCCATCCCCCACCGTTCATAATCATCTTTCGCCCTCCCCCACCGTTCATAATCATCTTTCGCCCTCCCCCACTCGCACCTTCCTCCCCCACTCGTATCTTTCGCCCTCGCACGATCGCACTGAACTCCTTAATGCGATCGCGAAAAACGCTATATTGAATAAATATTGCGCGGGGGATTGAGGCGTGTTATTGGGTTCTGAGGTAGGAGATTTACAGCTTGTGCGCGATCGCTTTCAGGCGTTGGCGGATCCGATTCGGTTGGCGGTGGTGGAGTTGTTGCGGGGGGAAGAAATGTGTGTTTGTGATCTGTGCGATCGCCTCCATCTCCATCAATCTAAACTGTCTTTTCATCTCAAGATCCTCAAACAAGCGGGGTTAATTCATCCCCGTCAGGCAGGGCGCTGGATTTATTATCGATTAGATCAAGAGGCGATCGCCCACCTCAGCGCCTATCTCGCCCAATTCCAAACCCAACCCTACCAACCCGCCCGCCCTTGCCCCGATTAACCTACCAATTTGTAGGGGCGTTGGCGTAAGCCTGCCGGAGGCACAAAAATCTTTCGCCCCAATCTTTCGCCCCCAATTTTTTGCCCCTACAGGACTTTTTCTAAAAATTGTTGGGCGCGATCGCTCTTGGGATTCGTAAAAAACTCACTAGGGGGCGCATCTTCAGCCACTTTGCCGCCATCGAGGAAGAAAATGCGATCGGCAACTTCACGGGCAAACCCCATTTCATGGGTGACGATCGCCATCGTCATCCCCGTTAAAGAGACCGCTTTAATCACATCAAGCACTTCCTTCACCATTTCCGGATCAAGGGCTGAGGTGGGTTCATCGAAGAGCATGACATTGGGTTCCATGGCCAGGGCGCGGGCGATCGCCACCCGTTGCTTTTGTCCCCCCGATAACCTTGAGGGATAAACATCAGCTTTTTCTGCCAAGCCGACGCGGGTGAGTAATTGCTCTGCCTTTTCTTGGGCGATCGCCTTGGGCATTTGCTTGACTTTAACCGGGGCATACATGACGTTTTGCAAAACAGTCATGTGGGGGAAAAGATGAAAATGCTGAAACACCATGCCGACGTGTTGGCGCATTGTCATCACATCCACGCCCGGTGCAGTGATGTCTGTTCCATCAATGAAAATTTTGCCGGATGTGGGTTTTTCCAGGAGATTTAAACAGCGTAAAAATGTTGATTTGCCACAGCCGGAAGGGCCGATAATCGCCACCACTTCACCCTGATGAATTTCGGTGGTAATTTCCCGCAAAACTTTAAGACTACCAAAGGATTTATAGAGACGATCAACGGCGATCGCCACATTTCCCGAACTTCCATCAACCATTATCTTTTCCTCCTTAATCAATCACAATGAATGCCATCATTGCGGGTATTTTGCCAAACTCCCCTGGACTGCTAGGGGATAACGACTAAAGTCGTTACGACAAACGTTTGTAGTTTGTAGTGAAGATTTTAGTCCTCTCCCGCACTGCAATCGACTCCGTTAGCTACTACGGTGTAACCGTTGTTCTAAAACATTCGCTACCACCGTTAGCACCATCACCATCACATAGTAAACAAGTCCCGCAACCAACAACGGCTCAAAATACAGATACTTTTCAGCCCCAACAATCTGCGCCCGACGAAGTAAATCCTGCACTCCGATGGTTGATACCAGAGATGAATCCTTTAATAAGGCAATGGTTTCATTGACGAGGGCCGGCAGAATATTTTTAATTGCCTGGGGCAAAATGATATCAATCATCATCGGCTGATAAGTGACACCTAAGGACATGGCTGCTTCAGTTTGGCCACGATCCACTGCTAAAATTCCCGCCCGGATGATCTCAGAAACATAGGCCCCAGAATTGAGAGAAAAGGTCAACACCCCTGCTTGAAATGGTTGGATATTAAAGCCGGTGAGTTGTGGTGTGGCAAAGTAAATCAGCGATAGCGTCACCAATAACGGAACGCCTCGGAAAATTGAGGTGTAGGCCACCCCAAACTGCTGTAGAGGCTTAAAGCTGGAAATTTTAAACAGGGCGAGAATCGTTCCCCAAATGAAGCCGAAGAAAAAAGAGACCAGTGTAAACTGAAGTGTCACCCAGATCCCGGAGAACATGAATGGCAAACTGGGGATAACCTCATCAAACTTGAGGTTAATCTCACCCAGTAATCCGGGAGCTAGGGGAGAGGTAGAAAGCAGCGCCAGAATAGTCAATTATTCACCTGCTCCTGCTTGTTCAGCATAGTAGTCCTCAAACCATTTTTTAATCAATGATTCAAGCGTGCCATCCTCTTTCATTTCCTTGAGAACCGTATCAAATTCCTCGCGCAATTCTGAATCTTTGGGGAAGGCGATCGCCGATCCAGATTCTTCAGTCCCTCCATCTAGGGTTGTAAACTCTAAATCGGGGTTATTGGCAATGTAGCCTTTAGCCACCGTATCCTCAACAATCGCCGCCTCAATGCGCCCCGCCTTCATTTCCTGGATCAGTTCACTGATTTTGTTGCGCGGTTCGAGGGTAATATTGCCAATTTCCTTGGCTTTTTCCTGCGCTTCCTGCTCCTGAATTGAACCCAGTTGCACCCCTACCGTTTTCCCTGCTAGATCCTCATAGGTCTTAAATCCAGATCCGGCTTTGGCAACAATTGTATTTTTGGCTTCGTAATAAATGCTGGAAAAATCGACATTTTCTTCCCGTTCCGGTGTTGGGGTCATCCCCGCCATGGCAAAATCGGCCCGCCCCGCTTGCAGTGCGGGAATAATGCCGTTAAAGTCCATGTCTTGGATCTCTAACTCGTAGCCCAGTTTTTCGGTGATATAGGTGGCAATGTCAACGTCAAAACCAACGGGTTTGCCCTCACCCCGCTGCGTTTCAAAAAACTCATAGGGTGGATAATCGGCAGAGGTGGCCATCACTAAGGTTTTAGCCCCGTCTGCCGTTGTACTTTCCCCATTGCCGCTACCACAGCCGGCAATCCCACTCACCAGCAACGACGAAGAAAGGGCGAGGGCAACTAAAAAATTTCTACGTTTCATCAGGATTTAGGCATCTGCAAAGAATCAGCAAAACGGGAGTTTACCAGAATTTGCGGACTAGAATCGTAGTAAATGTTGCAGTAGGGGCGAAAAATCTTTCGCCCCAATCTTTCGCCCCAAGTCTTTCGCCTCAATCTTTCGCTCAATCTTTCGCCCCGACAGGGTGGATTAGCTCAAATAATCGTCCTGGGTTCCCTTGGCATCCAGGGCTTCACCTAGACGGTTGAGGGCGTGGACATAGGCCGCCGTGCGCATCGAAATGGATTTTTCCTGGGCGATCGCCCAAGTTGCTGCCGTTTCTGCCACCATTTTGGTATTGAGGCGATCGCCAACTTCCGCCTCCGTCCAATAGAAACCATTGCGGTTTTGCACCCATTCAAAATAACTCACCGTCACGCCCCCCGCATTGACCAAAATATCGGGGAACACCAAAATGCCCCGGCCATCCAGGATCTCATCTGCCGCTGAACTAATCGGGCCATTGGCCACCTCAAAAATATAGCGGGCTTGGATCTCGCCAGCATTGGCCGCCGTAATTTGGTTCTCCAAGGCAGCGGGGATCAACACATCCACATCCAGCTTTAACAGGTCGCCATTGCTAATAATTTCCTCGCCAATATTACAAACTGTATCGTGGCAATAGATAGATTGAATACTGTGGCGTTGGCGAAGCCTCTCCCCAGGAGAATCGCGCTTATACTCGCGAATTTTGGGAATATCCAACCCTTGGGACGCATAGATCCCCCCCTCAGAATCACTCACCGCCACCACCCGATAGCCCGCTTGGTGGAGGAACGTCGCCAACGCCGCCCCGGCATTGCCAAACCCTTGGATCGCCACGGTGGTATTGCCAGGGTGCTGATCCAGCTTCGGCAAAATATGGGTCATGACGTTATAGGCCCCCATGGCCGTCGCCGTATCCCGCCCTTGGCTTCCCCCTAGGGCTAAGGGTTTCCCCGTCACCACCCCCGGACTCGCTTTGCGCTTAATAATCGAATACTGATCCATCATCCAGCCCATCACCATCGCATTGGTGTAGACATCGGGGGCGAGAATGTCAATATCAGGGCCAATGAAATCGGCGATCGCATCAATATAGCCGCGACTCAACCGCTCCAATTCATGGCGGGACAATTCCTTCGGGTTGAGGGTGATCCCCCCCTTTGCCCCCCCAAAGGGCAGATTCAACAACGCACATTTAAACGTCATCCAAAAGGCCAGGGATTGCACCTCATCAAGGCAAACATGGGGATGATACCGCACGCCCCCCTTCCCCGGGCCACGGGTATCATCGTAGCGCACTCGATAACCCTGAAATACCCGCAATGAGCCATCATCCATCCGCACCGGAATCGAAACACTCAGGCTCGCCTTTGGAAATCTCAACCGGCCGAGAGCATCATTGGAAAGCACAACATGGTGCAGGGCTTTTTCTAAGCGACTGCTGGCATCACTCAAGAGGGAGAGTTGACTGGGGTTGTGCGCAGGAGCTTGGATCGTCATGGTCGCCTCGATTGACAGAGAATTGATCGCAATCTGCTGGAGTGCTTAAACGGGCAACATCTTGACCATGCAGAGGATGTGTCCTTTTCGGCTAGGTGTAGGATTGCTCTACCTTTATTAGACTCGTTAAAAACAGTATAAAAATATACAGATAACAAAAATTCATAAAAAATTAATTTTTTCCCATGGCGTGATTTTGCCCTGTTTGCTTGGGTGGTGATCGAAAAGAAGAGGAAAAGGGTGAGGAGAAGCGACACCAACGCTCCCCCAAAATCCCAGCGAAATTTGCGATACTGCAAAAGATGCACCCGTTCGTAGTGCGGACTTTCGTCCGCTCCCCGCCTAGACTGCTCTTGAGCTTTTCGCCCAAAGTTATCAGGCAGCGATCGCCACCACTAAGGCGATCGCCCCCCTCCCAAGACGCTCTCGAATTTTGCGCTCTTCCCTTTCTATCTCTTTGAGTAAACCCGGTGAATCCCTTTCTCCTCTTGATTGGCATCTTGGCAGCCCTTTCCGCCTCCGCCGCCGCAGGGATGCGCATCGCCTTGCCCCTCCTGCTCATTGGGCTACTCCAAGATGATCTCTGGAGTACCGTCCCCATCTTGGATTGGCTTCATCCCCAAGTGGTGGTGGGGGTGCTCACCAGTTGGTCGTTATTTGAAATGTTTGCCTCAAAGCGACAGTTAGGGCAACGGGTGAATCAATTGGTGCAATTGGGGTTTAGCCCCATTGTCGGGGCTGTCATGGCCGTTACAGCGATGAATCTCACCTCATTGGAATTTGAGCCAGTGTGGATCATCGCCATTGTCGGGGGCTTATTAGCCTTTGTCTTGAAGTTGGTACAAGTAGGCTGGTTTTTTCGCCTTCAGGGTTTGCCCCTCTGGGTCATTCTCTTAGAGGATTTGCTCTGCATTTTCCTCGTCTTTTTTGCCCTCAAAGCCCCCCAACAGGGGGGATTAATCGCCATGCTGCTGCTGTGGCTCTCGGTGCGCAGTTCCGGGGCCTGGTATCGCTGGTATCGAGGCAAAGATCGGCGGGAGGATCCCCCCCTGCCCCCCCTTAAAAAGGGGGGGTTCTGAATTAACCCCCTTATTAAGGGGGTCGGCGTAGCCGGGGGGATCCTGAGCATTAAAACGAAGCGAGATCCCCCCCTGCCCCCCCTTAAAAAGGGGGGGTTCTGAATTAACCCCCTTATTAAGGGGGTCGGCGTAGCCGGGGGGATCCTGAGCATTAAAACGAAGCGAGATCCCCCCCTTGTCAAAGGGGTGAATTGGGTTAAGGATCAACCCAACGGCCATCAGATTTGATCAAATTAATCAACTCCGTCACCCCTTGATCTTCAGGAACTTTGGTGATCTCTTCCCGACCCCGATAGAGGGAAATATAGCCGGGCTGTTTGCCCACATAACCATAATCTGCATCCGCCATTTCACCAGGGCCGTTAACGATACAGCCCATCACCGCAATATCTAAGCCGGTGAGGTGTTTGGTGGCTTCCCGGACTTTGTGTAGCACTTCCTCTAGGTTGAACAATGTCCGCCCACAGGAGGGACAGGCCACATATTCCACCATCGTTTTCCGTAAGCCCAAGGCCTGCAAAATGCTGTAGCAGACGGGAATTTCCTTTTCCGGGGCTTCTGTCAGGGAAACCCGGATCGTATCGCCAATGCCAGCGGCCAACAGCGTCGCGATCCCCGCCGTAGACTTGATCCGGCCATATTCTCCATCCCCTGCTTCCGTCACGCCTAAATGCAACGGGTAATCCATGCCCAACTCATCCATCCGTTGGGCCATGAGACGATAGGCCGCCACCATCACCGGGACGCGGGAGGCTTTCAGGGAAATGACCAAATTGCGAAAATCGAGAGATTCACAAATGCGGATAAATTCTAAGGCCGATTCCACCATGCCCTCGGGGGTGTCGCCATAGGTGAAGAGCATCCGCTCGGCGAGGGAACCATGATTCACACCGATGCGCATCGATTTACCCTGATCCCGCAGAGAAATCACCAACGGCTCTAGGGTTTCGCGGATTTTTGCGCCAATTTCTTCAAATTCTGCTTGGGTGTATTCGGTGCGATCGCTCTTCGGCTTTTCAAACACATATAAACCGGGATTGATCCGCACCTTATCGACGTGCTTGGCCACCTCTAGGGCGATCTTCATGCCATTGTGGTGGACATCGGCAACGAGGGGAACGGTTTGATAGGTGGCGGCCAGTTGGGCCTTAATTTCCGCCAAAGCCTTGGCATGGGCAAGGCTGGGAACCGTCACCCGGACAATTTCACAGCCGATTTCATGGAGGCGACGGATCCCCGCCACCGAGCCAGCAATATCAAGGGTGTCCTCGTTGATCATCGATTGGACAACGACGGGATGGCCGCCGCCGATGGTGACGGAGCCGACGGGAACCGGGCGGGTTTTGCGGCGGTGGATCGTCGTATCGGTGAAGGTAGCCGGGGTGGGAGGTGTTAGGGTTTGCATCGGTTTAACAGGGTTTAGGCATTAACGGGGCTGGGTTCTAGACCCAGAGTGGTCATCAAACGATAGATATCAAAATGGGTCTGCATCAGTTCTTGAATGCAGAGCACTTTAATCGGCTCTTGCAGACGCACCTGGCCAAAGGCGCGATCGACAATTTCCACCGTCGTCAGCGTGTCCAGGTCTACGGACAAAATCGGGATTTCCAGATCATCAGCACGGCTGAGAATGAAGTCTTGGGGGGCAGAATGGCCGGTGAGGATCAGGCAGTTGGTGGAGGTTTCTAGGGCGGCTAATTGCAATTCACTGCGATCGCCCCCCGTCACCACCGCCATATTCCGCCCCTTGCGGAAATATTCCAGGGCGGAATTGACGTTCATCGCCCCGATGGTGAGGGTTTCCACCATCAGATCGAGACGGTTACTGCGACACAGCACCTTAGCTTGGAGTTGGGTGGCAATCTCCCGGACGCTGACACTGCGCAGCAGGCTATTGCGGGGAATTTGACCCAAGACGGCGATCCCTTGGCTCTCCAGGTAGGGAACAATCTGTTCCGTGACGAGGCCTTGATCAGCGGGGGGAATATCGTTGAGTACGACACCGAGGAGGCGATCTCCTAACTCCCGTTGGGCATTGAGCAGTTGATCCACCAACGCCACGGGATGATAGCGCGTCACCAGCAACACCGATGTATCCAGTTCCACCGCCATCTCCACCAAGGACAAATTCAGCAGCCGCCCCTCCGAGAGCGTAGCCGGCCCCTCCAAAATCACCAGATCCCCTGCCAATTCATCCACATAGCCATGAATCGACAGATGAAAACCCGCCCCCTGCTTGAGGTATTGAATAAAATTGGTTTCATCCAAGGTCAACAGGGGCGCTTTCGTCTGTTGGGGGGAAAGGCTGAGGTGA
Organism: Spirulina sp. CCNP1310; assembly: GCF_034932185.1. NCBI lineage: Bacteria > Bacillati > Cyanobacteriota > Cyanophyceae > Spirulinales > Spirulinaceae > Spirulina > Spirulina sp. CCNP1310. The sequence continues at coordinate 25,525 of NZ_JAYGHW010000004.1, forward strand.
TCAGCAATGAACTGCACATCCGCATCCCGGTTTTCCGCCGTGCTGGCATTGGGATAGGTTCCCAAGGGCTTGCCGTAGCCAATCTGTAACCCCTGCCCTTGAAGTTGATGGGCAATCCCTAAAATCACTGCGGATTTACCACTATAAGCTGCCGTTGAACCGACCAAAAGACGCTTGGCTTGTGCCACCCCTTCACTCCTTGCTAATAATTGAACTAATGTACTGAGATTGTTTAAACAGGATGGCTTTATCCATCCATTTGTAAAAGCTTCCGATAGAACGCCCGCGAAAAATCCGCCTTGTGGGTGCGTTGGTAGTTCATAATTACGCCGATCAAATGATCGACAAACTCTGAATTTTGCATATCCACTTCGTAGGTCAGTTCTGCATTGCCATCAAACTGCAACCGGCAACGGGTAGACTCTAGGGGCAACTTGGAGACAAACCAAGTGGCCACAAAGGGAATACCTTCCCCCCCCTCAATGAGTCGCTCCCCTTCTAAGGAGCCATTTTGGTAGATGCCGATCGCCTTCGGGAGCATCCGCCGCTTTTGTCCCTGGAAGAAGGGGACATAAACCATGGCATCTTGCTTTGCCGCCGGTTGGATTTCTTCTATGGACATGGTTGCCTTCTAAAACAGAAAGTCTAGTCGTGATGATTTAAATCGTTAGGGGGAAAATTCCAGGATGATACCAATCTCTTTAATTTTTCCACTTCTTGATTGTAGGAGAGTTCGGGAAATTGGGCCAGGGTTGATTAGGATGTAGACAATCCGAAAGCTGTTTTTAGCAATGTGCGGAGGTAGGTTTGGGCATCTCCCCAACGATGGGCAAAGGGCTGTTGGCTCTGGAGGAAGACCCGCGCCGAGTTGCGCCCCGGCATCCCGGAAATGGAGCCGCCGGGATGGGTTCCCGCTCCGGTGAGATAGAGGCCTTGGATGGGGGTTTTATAATCCGCTATTTCAGGGAGGGGGCGGAAAAAGATCATTTGATCCAAAGTCATATCCATGTGGTAGTAATTCCCCTTATGGGTTCCCAAACGTTGGGCCAGTTCCGCCGGACTTTCCACCCGGCGGGCGATGACGCTGTGGCGGAGGTTAGGGGCATAGTCTGCGAGTTTGGCCATGATGCGATCGCCCACTTGATTTTTCAATTCATCTGTCCAGCCCGTCCCATCTAAACCCGTTCCTGCTGCCCCCGCAATTTGATAGGGGGCAAAAAATTCAATCCACAGCGTGTGCTTACCCTCCGGGGCCATGGAGGGATCAAGGACGGTGGGGCAAACGACGTAAAGGGAGGGGTCTTGATCGGGAATTTCCCCAAAGGCACAAAGGGCATGGGCTTTTTCCACATGATCGACGGAATCGGCAATTAAGATTGAGCCAATCAGGTTTTCCTCGCGATGGCCGTAGGCTTCAAACCGGGGCGGTTCACTTAAGGCGCAGTCAATTTTTAAAATCGTTTCATTGTTGTTGACGATGCGGCGATCGAGGCGATCGCCCAACTCCGGCGCAAGCCCCTGCAAATCACCGGGATCAAGCAGGTTTAAAAACAGGCGGCGGGCATCGATGTTAGAAATCACGCCCCGGCTGGCTCGATATTCCTGGCCCTGCACCGTTTCCACCCCCACCACCCGGCCACCGTCAATCAGCAACCGTTTCACCCCTTGATCGGTGTAAATCTTGCCCCCTTTGGCGAGGACTAACTTCACCAACGCCGCCGTTAACGCCCCCGTTCCCCCCCGAGGGCGGGACATCCCCGGACTGTGGCGCATGGCCATCATCATCGCCCCCACCGCGATCCCTTTCTGGGAAGGCGGCGCACCAATTTCCGCCGCTAACCGCGCCAGGGGAGCCTTAACGGTTTCCGAATCAAACCATTCATTGAGCAGATCCGTGGGGGAGGTGAGCATATTGCGGACAAAATCCAGGGCCTTGGTTTTCGACCCCGCCACCTTGAATAAATCCTTCAGATTCGCCGCGCCATAGTTCCCGGCAATGTCGAAAATGGCCATGGGAGGGGCATTGAAGAGGGGGGCGATCGCATTCCCCACCTCTAACCAATAGGCGGAAAACTCCGCGTATTTCTCAGCATCTCGCGGGCTATATTCGGCAATCCCGGCACAGGTTTGGGCAATGGATTTGTGGGCGACGAACTGGCTACCATCGGCAAGGGGGCAATAGACGACGGGATCACAGGGGAGATAGTCTAGGCCGTATTTCGCCAGTTCCAACTCCGCAACAACAGGGCCGAGGTGAATAAATTCGTGATCAATGGCGCAGAGGTTGAACTTAAAACCCGGTGCTTCCTCCGGCATTGCCTCCTCCGTCGTTGCCGCTCCCCCTGGTACGGGCCGTTTTTCCAACAGCAAAACCCGATACCCCGCTTTGAGCAGATAGGCCGCACAGACTAAGCCATTGTGGCCAGCACCGATGATGATCACATCGTAGGTTTCCATAAACGGGAGTAGGGAGTAGGCACATCGGTGTATCAGTCTAGTCCAAAGCGTCTCTTGTCGCTATACTGGGGCTATTGCTCTTGACTTGCTTTCATGAATCCAGCAGTAAAAGTCGTTGAACCGTCCGGTATTTTAGACGGCACGAAAGCGAACGAATTTCGCCAAGAAATCAGTGAACACGTGGCCAAAGGGGTGCAGATGATCCTGATTGATTTTAAGGATGTCACGTTTATGGACAGTTCGGGCTTGGGGGCCTTGGTGTTGGCGTTGAAAACGGTACGGGCCGCCAAAACCCAGATGTGCCTTTGCTCGATTAATGAGCAAATCAAGATGTTGTTTGAATTAACCAGTATGGATCGCGTCTTTGATATCTACAGCGATCGCGAGGAATTTGAACTGGCCCTTGGGGCTGAATAACCCCCTTAATGGGCGAAGCGAATTTCCAACAGGGATAAATCATCATCAAAATCGGGCTTACGGGCGAGGGTGCGCACCACTTGGATAATGTCATCTAGGTTCCGCTCTCGTTGCCGATGGTAGGTTTCCAGTTGGCCAATGAAGGGGTCAATGCCCCAGATTTCGCCATTGTGTTGGGGAATTTCGTAAATGCCGTCACTAAATAGGTAGAGGCTCGATTGCGCCGCCACGGTGCAGACGGCTTCTTCGTATTCCACATCAGGGAACATCCCCACGGGAAAGCCGGGGGTTTTGAGGGGGAAGGTGGCGATCGCTCCCCCCCGTTGCGGGGAAATCAAAATCGCGGGGGGATGGCCCGCACTGGCATAGGTCAGTTGTCGCTTCCGTTGGTTATAGACCCCATACCAAATCGTGAAATATTTATCATTGCGGGCAGTCATTTGGAAAATTTCATTCAACCCCGCTAAAACTTGGCTGGGTTTGCGGTAGTCCACCTGTTTAAGGGCTTGCGATCGCAACAAATTCAGCACCGACACCGAAGGCAACGCCGCCCGCAACCCATGGCCCGACACATCCAATAAATACATCACCGCATACTGATCATCCAACCAGTAGTAATCAAAACTGTCCCCCCCCAACTGACTCGAAGGGATAAAGCGCATATCCACAATCAAAGGGGGATAGGGGGAAGGCTCCGGCAACAGGGAGCAGACATAATCGGCAGCTTCTGCGAGTTCTGCCTCAATCAATTGCTTTTGCCGCTTGAGGTCATTGTTCAATTGATACAACCGCAGGCCCGAGCGAATCCGCGCCTCTAGCTCAAACATCTCAATGGGTTTACACAAGAAATCATCCGCCCCCGCATCCAACCCTTCCACCCGATCCTCCACCGATCCCTTCGAGGTGAGCAGAATAAAAAACGTGGTGGCTAACTCCGGCAAAGATTTAACATGACGACACACCTCTAGCCCATTCATCTTAGGCATCACCCAATCACAGATCACCATCGCGGGATGCAAGGCTTGCACCTGCGCCAGGCCATCGGCTCCATTGCCGGCCACAGTCACCTCATACCCCCGACTTGCCAGCGTCCGCTTTAACAGCATTTGAATGGCAGGGTCATCATCAATAATTACAATATTCTCCATAGCAGAGCCGTTCTTGTGAGTCATGAGACGGGAAGCCAACAGATCTGATTGGCATCTTGATTTTGACATCCTCTCCCCGTAATCGCTAGGCGATACAGGTAGAGATTCCCCGGATCACCCCTTGAATGTCCTCCTGCTGTCCATGTCCTGAAGCCTACACCACCCCATGACCGAGTTTCACTGCTGTTGCAGGCTACACCCCTAGGGAGCAGGGTGACGGATCTTGGTAGAATTTGCCTAGGACAGCGGGGGCGATCGCCCCTTTCCCTAAACATCACCACTGGCCTTGAGCATTGCCAGTACAACCCCCAGCAGGATTGAAGCATCCTTGACGGGCCAGGATACGCTGGAATTGCCCCCGAAATTGGTAACAGGATCACGTTTTAACCCCATTTATCGTTAATTTTAATTTTCTATGAATTGCTTGATCTCAACCGCCGATCTCGCTGACCACCTCAATGATCCAGACTGGGTGGTGATCGATTGTCGTTTTCAACTGGCAGACCCCCAATGGGGTCGCAGCCAATATCACCATAGCCATATTCCTGGGGCTTACTATGCTGATCTTAACCAAGACCTCTCGGCTCCCGTCGGGCCAAAGGGTGGCCGTCACCCGCTCCCGGAGCCTGACCAGTTGGCGGCAAAGCTGACAGCGATGGGCGTGGTGTGGGGCCAAACCCCCGTTGTGGTTTATGATGACGCTCGGTTTGCCTTTGGATCACGGCTGTGGTGGTTATTGCGCTATTACGGTCATAAACAGGTGCAGGTGCTTGATGGCGGGTGGCCCGCTTGGGTGCGGGAGGATCGCCCCGTGACTGAGGCAATCCCCACCCCCCGGGCCGGGGCCTTTACGCCCCAATTGCAACGGGATTGGGTGGTGGATATCGCCACGGTGCAACAACCGGAGCGGGGGTTTATCTTGGTAGACTGTCGCGATCGCGATCGCTATCTCGGCCATCACGAACCCATTGATCCCATTGCCGGCCATATTCCGGGGGCAATTAATCGCCCCTGGCGGGAGATCACGACAGCGGCAGGTTACAGTCAATCTCCAGAGGTACAGCGGGATCTTTGGGCGGATCTGCCCTGGGATCAGGAGCTTGTGGTTTACTGTGGTTCTGGGGTGACAGCTTGTGTGAATCTCCTTTCTCTAACGGTGGCGGGGCGGCCCTGGGCCAAGCTTTATCCGGGGGGCTGGAGTGATTGGTGCGCCCATCTCAGCAACACCGCTTGAGATTCTGCCCCAATTCCCGCCTAGGGTCAAAGTGTTGTGGGATACTTTTAAAGCGCGTGCCGGTGATTTTCCCCGGATTCACGCCCAGTACCCCCTGAACAAGGGGATCGTCTACCCTAGGGGAGCGATCGCCCCGGCTCACGGTCTGACAGCGTTGACCGAATCACAGCCAGTACAGTCTCCTGATGGGGGAGCGACTTAAAATTCGCAATCCGCAGGATTACGGTACTGACTGATCAGGGCAAAGGCTGTATCTATTATTTTCATTTAAATGACCTAAGTCTTGATTTTTTATGTTTTTCCCTCAAAATCGTTTATCTATTTTTGTTGATGGCAATAATATGTTTTATGCTCAACAAAAAAATGGCTGGTTTTTCGATCCCCGTCGTGTTTTAGAATATTTCAAAAGTGAACCCACGGTGATGCTCGTCAATGCCTTTTGGTACACGGGCTTGAAGGATCCCCAAGATCAGCGGGGCTTTCGAGATGCGTTGATTAGTTTGGGTTATACGGTGCGCACGAAAATTCTCAAGGAATATTATGATGATTCCTCCGGGCGTTATTCCCAAAAAGCGAATTTAGATATTGAAATTGTCGTCGATATGTTTAACACCTGCGAGCAGTATAACCGCGTCGTTTTATTCAGTGGTGATGGCGATTTTGAGCGGGCCATTGAACTGTTGCGCTCGAAAAATACCCACATTACCGTTGTGTCCACCGAAGGCATGATCGCCCGCGAACTCCGCAACGCCACGGATTGCTATATCGATCTCAACGATGTGCGCAACCACATCGAAAAGCTGGATTATTGAGGATCCCCCCTGCCCCCCTTAACAAGGGGGGTTCGGATTAACCCCCTTATCAAGGGGGTCGGCGTAGCCGGGGGGATCGTGCGCCTCATCGTGCAGCGGGATCCCCCCTGCCCCCCTTAAAAAGGGGGGTTTTGGATATTGGGTAAGTAAAGCCCGACAAACTCTCAAACTGGCTGTCGTTTTAATTGCCTCCGGATTGATGTGGGTGGCGGTGGCGGCATAGCCTTGGGCCTGAAGTTGGGCGATTAGGTGCGATCGCTTCGGTAAATCCCCTTTTATCCCTTGGGCGATCGCCCGTAAAGGGTAAAAATAGGGGGGCAACATTGCCTCAGCAGCAAAGCAAGCCAGCAATTGCACCACGTCCCGCCATTGCCAGGCGGCGGCTAATTCCCCCATTTGCTTCACCCAAAGGGGATCATGCAATGGCCCTAACCACATTGGCCCCGTTAATGTTAACGGTTGCTGATCCTGAAGACAGGAACAACGACCCAATCGCCGCCAAGGGATCACCTGATAATCGCCGCAATGGTGGCAATAGCCTAACCAACCGTAGGTTTTCGGGTTGAACTGGCGGCGCGGGGTTAGCTGCACCAAAAGGCGATAGGTTTCCCCGGTGAAATAGGCAAAGCCGGGGCGGATGCCATAGCCCATCGTTGCCGCTTGGCGTTGCAATATCCCTAAAAGAATGCGTAGCCCCTGCTCATGGCCCGCCGGATGGACGCGGGCAATCCCCCCAAAGGCGGGTAACTGCTCCGGGGGGAGATGGCCGGTGAGCGATCGCCCGTCCGTACTCGTCAAATATAACCAGCCCCCCAACGGCATCGCCCCCAAAGCATAGGGCAATTCCCCTAAGGGATCGCCAAAGCCATCGAGATCAATAAAATCGTAATCATCCTGTGCTGCCATGCAACGGGCCAAGAGCCGCCGGGCCGGTTCATGGCTGATGCGGCACTGTTGTACCGGGCGCAAATTGGCCGCAATCACCGAGGCTAAATCGGGATTGCCCTCGTTGCACCAGACAAAATCCGCCCCACTTTCGACAGCATAACGGAGCGATCGCACGCCACAGCCCGCCATCCCCTCCAAAACCCGCAACCGACCGCACTGTTGGCGATGGAGCGCCGCCGCCAATACGCCCAAATCCCGCACGAGCCGGCCTTGGGGTCGGAAAAAAGCGCCCCCCACTTGAAAGGACACCGCCCCCTCTTGTTGGCTATCCATCAACCGGCCAACACCTGTCGCTGCATTGCCGCCGCAATTTGGTCAATGGGTAAAATTTGCCGCGCCCCATTGAGGGCGATCGCCTCCTTGGGCATCCCAAACACCACCGAAGTCGCCTCATTTTGGGCAATGGTATGGCCGCCAGCTTGGGCGATCGCCGCCAACCCATCCGCCCCATCACGCCCCATCCCCGTCAGCAACACCCCCAGGGCCGCGCTGCGATAATACCGCGCCACTGATTCCATCATCACCGTCACCGAGGGCCGATGGCCATCCACCTTCGGCCCCGCTGATACTGCAAACTGCCCTCGCTGATCCATTTGTAAATGCATCTGCTCCGGCGGAAAATAAATCACACCCCCTTGGGGCATTTCGCCCCCTTGGGCAATGCGGATCGGCAAAGCACAATGGAGCATCAGCCAATCGATCAGCCCCTGTAAAAACCCAAAACTAATATGCTGCACGATCACAACCGGCGTGGGCCAATCCCCCGGCAACGCCGCCAAAATCGTTTTCAACGCTTGGGGGCCCCCCGTCGAAGCCCCGATCGCCACCATCTTTACCCGGCTACTCTGGCCTGAAGTACGGAGCGGCATGGGGGGGAGCATAGGCAGGATTTGAGGCACAGCAGTGGGGGATTTACGATAGCGGGTAAACACCCGCACCCCCGATAACACCTGAATCTTCCGCACCAACGCCGCCTGAATCGCCTCATATTCACTGATATCCTGCACCAAAGGCTTCGGAAAAATATCCACCGCCCCCGCATCTAGGAGGGCAAAAACATTTTTCGTATCCTCCTCCTGCACCGAAGCACTGATCACCAAGATCGGAATCGGAGTTTTCGCCATCACCTCATAGGTAAATTGCAGCCCATCCATTTGGGGCATATGGAGGTCTGTACAAATCACATCGGGGTTCAGTTTGGGGATCATTGACAACGCCTCTAACCCCGTTTTCGCCACCCCCACCACCTCCACATTCCCAGAAGCATTTAAGATCCGCTTGAGAATCGCTTGAGCAATCAAAGAATCTTCAACCAGCAAGACACGGGTGGGCATAGGAATTAGGGGAATGAAGGGGAATTAAACGAGGCGTTCTAAGGTTTCGAGGAGCACCGATTGATCAAATGTGCCTTTGGTAATATAGGCATTGGCCCCCGCTTCGGCTCCCCGACGGCGATCGTCTTCTGAAGAAAGAGAAGTGACCAAAATAATCGGCAACTCGTTATATTCGGGATATTCCCGAATGCGACGAGTCATGGCCAAACCATCCAGATTCGGCATTTGCACATCACTGATTACCGCATCAAACTGACCGGCTTTCAGTTTATTAAAACCATCCAAGCCATCCACGGCGGTGATGACGGTGTACCCTGCTCCTTCTAAGATACGCTTTTCTTGAGTCCGAATGGTGATTGAATCCTCCGCGAGCAGAACCGTTGCCCGTTTAGTGGTGGTTTTTCTATCGTTGGCGGTGAGATCGGGGCGAGGCACGAAGGCAGTACGCCCCCGCTGAATACTTTTGAGCAGATCCATCGGATTGAGAATCATACAGACTTCTCCTGTTCCTAAAATGGTTGCTCCGGCAATATTCCGGACTCGTTTCAGCAATTTACTCTGGGGTTTAAGTACGACATCTTGGGTATCAATGACCTGATCAACAAAGAGGCCAAACCGTTCATCGCCCATGCGGAGCAAAATACAAGGGAGGCTCCGGTTGCCGTTGGCTTCGGCACTGAGGGTTTCAATGTCGAGGAGTTGGGCGAGATGGGCAACGGAAATGGCTTGGCCTTGGATGGCGATGGTTTCCCGGCCTTCGACGGTAAAGACATCATTGGGATCAATGAGCAGGGAGGTTTCCACATATTCCACGGGGATGGCTTGGGTCAACCCGCCCACATCAACGAGTAAGACGTTGGCGGTGGCGAGGGTTGTCCCCAGTTGGATGCGGAAGGTGGTGCCTTGGCCGGGGGTGGATTGGACTTGAATACTGCCTTTGAGGTGTTCCACATTGGTTTGCACCACATCAAGGCCCACACCCCGGCCGGAAACTTCGGTGATTAAGGTTTGGGTGGAAAAGCCGGGGGTGAAGATCAGGTTATAGATCTGGGCGGGGGTCATGGCGGCCAATTCGTTGGCACTGTGGAGGCCGCGCTCGATCGCCTTGCGTTTAATTTTTTCTAAATCCAAACCCCGCCCATCATCACTGACTTCAATGATCACATTGCTGGTGGTTTGATGACCCTTGAGGCGGATCGTGGCGGTGGGGGGCTTACCGGCGGCGAGGCGATCGCTCGGTGATTCAATGCCATGGTCAATGGCATTACGAATAATATGCATCAGGGGGTCTTTCATTTCCTCCAAAATGCGTTTATCGGCGGTGGTTTCGCTCCCTTCAAGGATCAGTTCAATGTCTTTGCCCTGCTGTTTGGCTAAATCCCGCACCATGCGAGGAAAGAGGCTGAAAATATTCGACAGCGGCAACAGTCGCAGCGTGCGGATCCGGTCTTCAAGGTTGCCCGCAATCATTTCTAAGCGGGTGGAGTTTTCCTGAGAAGACAGTTTCAGTTGTTGCAGGAGCGTATCGAGGCGTTCGATCAGCGTTTGCTCCTGCTCGCTTTGGTTCTGGCCGGTGTGGCGGGTTTTCCATTCCCCCCAGGTATTGAGGACGCTTTCTAGCTCTGAAGCCACATGGGCAATGCGGATTTTCGTCACGGTGAGTTCCCCCGTTTGGGTGATCAGGTCGTCCAGGTGGCGGGTGGCGACGCGGATCGTTTCGATGCGGTAGGGTTCAGTGCCGGTTTTGCCATTGGTGGCGGTGGGGATGACGGTGGTGGTGGTGGTTGGAGGAGTGGGGGGAGAGGGTTGAGGAGTGAGGGGGAGTAAAGGTTCTGGGGTTGAGGGAATTTCTGGGGTTTGGATGGCGACGGGTTCCGGTTCGGGAAGGGGGGCGACTTCGTGATCTGCCTCCGTTGCGGCGGGGTTGGGGTGAGTGGGGGGAGCAGGGGGGGGAGCGGCTCCCATGAGGGGGGCGGGGGTGTGGAAGGAATCCACGCCGCTGGGATTGCCGGTGACGGCTTCGTTGACGAGTTTGCGGACGGCATCGAGGCCCTGATAGAAGCGATCGCTCAATTCCGGGGTGAGGGTGACTTCCTGCCGTTGGAGGCCCCCAAGGAGATGTTCAATTTGGTGGATCAGCTTCTCCACCGTATTCACCCCCAACATCCGGGAATCCCCTTTCAAACTGTGGGCCTCCCGGAGCAGTTCTTCGAGGGGACTGAGATCATCGGGGCTTTTTTCCAGTTGTAGTAAGCCCGCTTCGAGTTTTTGGAGGTGCTCCTCGCTGGCGGTTTGGTAAAGATTCCGGAGTTCTTCGTCTTCGATAAACATAGGATTTTCGGGATGGAACGTGAGCGGATTTAAACCATCGCCTGGAGGTTCAGGGTGGTTTCATTGAGTTTCTGGGTGCCAATTTTGGTTTGGCTAATGCCCCAGGCGGTTTCCTGGGCCCCCTGATTGATTTGGTTCATAGCCTGGACGACTTGGGCGATCGCCGTGGCCTCTTCTTGGATACTGAAGGCAATTTGCTGACTACTCAACACCACTTCACTAATCGCACTGTTGACTCCGGCAAAAGCTTGGGCGGTTTCACGGGTCAAGACCACGCCACTTTCAACACTTGCGGTGCTATCGCGGGTGACGGTAACGGTGGTTTGCACCGCCTGTTGAATGGCCCGGACGCGATCGCCAATATTTTGGGTCGATTGTTGGGTTTGTTCGGCCAATTTGCGAATTTCCGCCGCCACCACCGTAAAGCCTTTACCCTGTTCCCCCGCCCGCACCGCCTCAATGGCCGCATTCAGGGCTAACAAATTCGTCTGTTGGGCAATTTCATCCACCAAGCGGGCAATATTCTCGATCGCCCCCGCTTGCTCCTGCAATTCCTGGGTTTGGTGGGCAATGGCCGCCACCGTTTCCTGAAGCCGCTGGATGGCGGTGAGGGTATGGCTGGCGGCTTGGTTGCCCTGCTCCACCAGCGTTAACACCTGTTGCGATCGCGCCACCACCGCCTTCACCTGCCGGGAGGACTGTTGAGAAGCCGCTTCCAGTTGGCTCATCGTCGTTGTCGTTTCCTGCACCGAACTCGCCTGCTGTGTCGCCACCGTTTCCTGTCTCGCTGCCACAGCAGCAATTTCCTCACTCGTCGTCGCCACCGTGTTAATCAGTTCCTCCACCGTGCCGGTTATCGCCTCCGAGAGAAATTTCCGCAGGGGCGAAAGTACCACGACAATCGTGATCGTCAATACCGGCACAAAAATCCATAAAATCCACCGAAAGACTTGGGTCGCCACGAGCCGTTCCGCTGCCGCCGTTTCTGACTGCAAATCAATTAACTCATTTAACTGGGCTGTAATTGGATCAATGGCGTTATAAATCCGATTATTAACCGCTCTGATTTCAAGGGCATTTTGAGATCTTAACGCTGCCACTAAACGATCTAATTCTGGCTCTGACTGCGCAAATAAAGCTTCAGCTTGATCAACCATATCCAATTCCCCTGGCGTTAATTGCGTTTGCAAATAAATCCGCCAAGTTTCGGCGATCTGACGGCGAGCCGATTCAATTTCTTGGGTGGCTGTGATCGGGGTCATCAAACCTGAATCGGCTTTATGGGTGGCATCAACAATTGTGACCGCATAGGCATCGGAAACCGCTTTAATCTGTTGCATCGGGATGACACGATCATCATAAATCGTCCGAACTTGCCGATTCATGAGCCAAAATCCTGCAATCGAAAACCCGCCTAAAATACCGAGAAGCAGAGCAGGCAGGAGGCTAAACAATTGAATTTTAGCTTTGAGATTCATGATTATTTAACTCTAAGGGGATAAAACAAAGATAATGTAATGAGTAGATTACCCTTGCTTCAATATGAATCCTGTGTTGATCATAGCCCTGAATTAAACTGCCCTTTAATAATGGTTAAATTGTTGTTAAATGATCGTTAACAAGAATTGCGGTAAACCCCTCCCTGACACCCACAAGAGGGACATCCTCTTTCCCATAACTGGGCAAAATTCCGGACTTCTCCCCCATTGATCTGCTGACAAAGGCAACATATTGATCCAAGGCTCCTGAAATTGAGCCAACTGTGGAAATTTAACGACACCCACCGGCTCTCATTGTTTTCACTGTACTCTGCTTTCAGACATCAATTCGGGTTTTTTAATAAATCAACATCATCCTTCCCTGGGGCCTGAACCCCAACGCTTTCAACCTGGGCCAACCAGGGTAAAAGAGCTTGATGAAACAGATCTGGACATTCATCCTGGGGGCAATGGCCCGCCCCGGGGAGAGCCACAAACTGAAGGCGGGGGTTCAGGTGGCGGAAATGATGGGAGAGGGCAAAGGGGACAAAGCGATCGCTCTCCCCCCAGAGCAATAAAATCGGCTGGGTTAAGCCCGCAATCACCGCCGTCATCGGGGGGGAAAAATCCGCCCCCCGCAGGCTGTGGAAAAGAGCAACTAACGTATCCCCCGCCCCCAGGTCATAGGCCGGATTCGACAAAATCTGTACCAGTTCATCATCCACCGCCTCCCGATGGGGATAGGCCAGCGTCACCCAAGGGCGAATCACCGCCGGGCGGCGCACCCAAGCCAGGAGTAACTTCAACAGCAAAGGCGGCGTAAACATCCGTTCAATCGTATTCACAAGGGGCCGCAAAGGCGCGGGAATCGCCCCCTGACTTAAGGCCACATCCGGCAAATTAATCAACGCCACCCCCGCCACCATCTCCGGATAACGGGCTGCGGCCAAAGCACAAACCAATGATCCTAAAGAATTCCCCACCAACACCACCGGCCGCCCAATCCAGGTGGCCCAAAAATCATGCACCTGCTCCACCCAAAGATCCAAGCTATAGCGGGTTTTAGCCTTGCGGGAGCCGCCAAACCCCAAAAGATCGAGGGCATAAACGGGGCGATCGCCCCGCAACACCGGAATATTATGCCGCCAATGCTCAAGGGCCGCCCCAAACCCATGGATCAAAATCACCGGCAGCCCCCGCCCCTCCCCACCAGCAGGGGTAAAACTATAGCGCACCGGCCAGCCCCGCCAGACCCAATCCCGTTGGCGACCAATGCGCTGCTCCCACGGCCACTGTTCCCGTTCTGTCTTACCCACCCCACCCATCCCCCATCATCCTAATGCCCATCCCCATTGTAGGGTCTTGATGATCTCACCCTTACCCAAACCCAGACTGGAAAAAAACCCAGGCCACAGGGAGACGAAATCCCCAGACAATCAGTACAATGGGCAGATGACGAAAAACTCTCAGATTTCACCTGACCAAACGATTGCAAGGCACCCTTGACACAACCTGTGAAAGATAGACGCACGCGCCGGGATTTACCGCAAATTAACGAACGTATCCGCTACCCTCAAATTCGCGTCATTGATACCGATGGCGGCCAAATGGGCATCATCACTTCCGAGGAAGGCCGTCGCCTTGCCGAAGAGCGGGAACTTGATCTCGTTCTTGTCAGCGACAAGTCCGATCCCCCCGTCTGTCGGATTATGGACTACGGCAAATACAAGTTTGAACAAGAGAAAAAAGCGCGGGAAGCTCGCAAAAAGCAGCACACCGCCGATGTTAAAGAAGTGAAGATGCGCTACAAAATCGAAGAACACGATTACCAAGTGCGTGTTAATAGTGCGATCCGTTTCCTGAAAGCGGGGGATAAGGTCAAAGCGACGATCACGTTCCGGGGACGGGAAATCCAGCACGCCAACCTCGCTGAAGCCCTCCTCAACCGCATGGCCAAGGATCTCGAAGCCGTCGCCGAACTCCAACAGGCCCCGAAACGAGAGGGACGGAATATGATGATGTTGCTCTCTCCCAAAAAGTGAGCCTTCACCCTTAACCATAAATAGGCTTATGGTGGGTTACGCTCCCCATTAGCCTGTTTATGATTTTCCCCACCCCATTATGAAAACAGCCAAAAGCGTTCGCAATTCAGGAGACTGGCGACAACAAATCCTCAAAATCGTCAACCTCAGACCAGAGGAAGGCGAACGGACGTTTTTAATGTTTGCCTGCTATACCCTCACCTCCATTGGTTTACTCTGGCTGGAGCAATGTACGATCGCCCTCTTTTTAGAGCATTTTGGGGCGGAGGGGTTGCCGGTGATCTATGTGGCCAGTGCGCTGATGGGGTCGGGCTTAGGGATTATTTATTCCTGGTTGCAAAATAACTTTCCCCTCAAGCAGGTCTTTATAGTCATTGCCCTGCTGATGGCGTTGCCCTTGGTGCTTTTTCGTGTTGGCTTAGAGTTGGGCAATGGCAGCGGCATTATTGTGATGGGGGTGGTATTTACGCTGCGGCTCTGGATGGATGCCGAAGAGGTGCTCAACGACCTCAACTCCCAAGTGGCAGCGAACCAACTGTTTAACATTCGCGAAATTAAGCGGGCTTATCCGATTGTTTCCAGTGGGCTATTACTGGGGGATGTGCTGTCGGGGTTTTCCCTTCCTGTGTTGTTGCTCTTGATTGGCCTGAAAAATGTCATTCTGGCTGCGGCGGTGATGATTCTCCTGGGGGGTAGCGTGTTGCTTTACCTCAGCAATCGCTATAAACAGGCTTTCCCCGATACGCCGGTACGGGAACTCGATGAGCTTCAGAGTAACTACGCTTCTAAGCGTACCGGCGGGACGTTGCGCCGCTACATTATTCCCCTGTTTGCCTTTTTCGTGTTGGGAGAACTGCTGTTTTTATTGGTGGAGTTCCAATATTTAGGGGAGTTGGAGCGGGTCTATCCCAATACCGATGAGATTGCTGGGTTCCTGGGGCTGTTTTCGGGGATTTTGGGGATTTGTGAGTTGGCGACCCAATGGTTTGTCTCCAGTCGAGCGGTGGAGCGGTTGGGGGTGTTTGTGGCGGCGATGTTTTTGCCGGTTTCCCTGTCGATTTTGGGCTTTTTTACGATTCTGTTGGATGTCACCAACTTGGGGGGCTTTGATTTTGACGGGGCGCAGATCCTGTTTGTGGGGGTGATTGTCCTCAAGTTTTTTGATGAGTTGCTCCGCTATACGCTGATTGCGGGGATTGAACCCTTTTTGTTTCAACCGTTACCGGCGGAGATTCGCAGTGATATTCAAACCCAGGTGCAGGGGATTGCGGAACCCCTTTCGACGGGGTTAACGGGGCTGGGGATTCTTTCGGCGGTGTGGATTTGTGGCAAGGTGTTTGCCTATTTGCCGGAGGAGTCGGCGCGGGTGGCTCAGGGGGGGATTTTTGTGGGGGCGATCGTCCTGTTCTCGATTGTCTGGGCCACCAGTGCGCTATTTTTGCGCCAGAGCTATGTGAGTTTGTTGGTGCAGAGTGCGGAGCATGGGCGGCTGGGGTTTGGTTCGGTGGATCTCAATGCCTTTAAGCGGGCAATTATTGATTCTTTGGATCAGGAGACCGCCGATGAGGATAAACGGTCTTGTATTCAACTCTTGGAGCGGATCGATGTGGCCAATGCGGGGGAAATCCTCGCGCCTCGGTTGGTGAAGCTGTCGCCGGATTTGCAATACCTGAGTATGAAGGTGATGTTGGCGGCTCCGAAGGTGGAGTATTTGGGCCATGTGCAGCGGTTGATTGAGTGTAAGCCGAGTTTGGATGTGTTGGCCTCTGCGCTGCGGTATATTTGGCTGGCTCAACCGGAGTTAGAGACCCATACCCTTAAGCCCTATCTCAATGAGCGGGTGGATCCGATGGTGCGGGGGACGGCGGCGGGGCTGATTTTGCGACGGGGGACGGCGGACGATCGCAAGGAAGCCACAGCCACATTAGAACAAATGCTGACCTCGAACCGGGAAAAGGAGCGGGTGATTGGGGTGCAGGCGTTGCAGGAGGCGGATGAGCAGTCGGATCTCAGTCAGTTTTATATTCCGATGCTGCTACAAGATGAGTCGGCGCGGGTGCGTTGTGCGTTGTTAGAGGCGATCGCCGCTAAACGTCTCACCGATTACTACCCTTCCCTCCTCAAGGGGCTGTACTACCGATCAACTCGTGATGCGGCCAAGCAATCTTTAGTGAAGTTGGGGGATGAGGCGATCGCCCTCCTCAGTTCCGTGGCAGAAGATATTCATAAACCCGATTTTATCCGTCAACAGGCTTGGTCCGCCCTGGCGGAAATTGGCAGCCCTACGGCGATCACGATGCTGATTCAACACCTACTCACCAGTTGGGGGACGGCTCGGCGCAACCTACTGCGGATTTTGTTGAAAATTCCGGGGGATCACGGTATTGAAATGGTGTTAGAGCAAATTGGCCGCAGTGGCGTGGAAACGCTGATCGAGCAGGAATTGCTCCTGTTGGATCAAGTGCTGGCGGCGGATTTAGACTTGCCCGCCGATGGGATCACGGGGCGAGAAGCGGATTTATTGCGGTCTAGCTTAAAGGGGATGCAGGCGGATATTACCGATCGCTGCTTTTTGATCATGAAGCTGCTTTATCCCTTTAATGCCATCCAAGCGGCGATTCTCAATCTGGACTCCGATTCTGAGGTGAGCATTGCCCTCGGGTTGGAAATTTTGGACAATACCGTCGATCTACCCCAAAAACAAATTTTATTGCGGGTTTTGGAGCGTCGCCCCACCCGCGATCGCCTCAATGATTTAAACGACCTGATGCCCTATGAGCCATTAGAGGCGGGCGATCGCCTCCGTCGCTTACTGGAATTGCGCCATTTCCTTTCCGATTGGACTCTCGCCTGCTGTTTCCATTTAGCGCGGGAGCAGCGCTGGGCCGTCAGTCGTGAGTCCACCTTGGTGGGCCTGCGCCATCCCAGTAGTTTTGTACGGGAATCGGTGCTGGCTTACCTCAAGGCCGCCAGCCCCCGCACCTGCCTAGAATTGTTGCCAGTCTTGAAGAATGACCCCGATCCCCTCGTAGCGGCACAAGTCGATCGGTTAAAAATAGAGTTAAATTATGGAACCTAGCGAAATTTATTCAACCCGACCCTCGATGGTCTGGGAGCATCACACCCCCTTTTAAAATCGCCATGTTAAGCAGCTTTGAACGCCTTCTGTTTATTCGGCGCGTTTCAATTTTCCAAGAATTGCGCGACGAATTTCTCGTCAAGCTCGCCTCTGCCATGGATGAATTGTCTTTCCCCACGGATCACACCATTTTTGAACAGGGGGAGGAGGGGCGATCGCTCTACATCGTCGTTTCCGGTCGGGTGCGTGTCCATGTAGGCGATCGCGACCTGGTGCGCCTTGATGCTGGCTCGATCTTCGGGGAAATGGCCCTCTTTGATGCCGAACCCCGCTCCGCCTCCGTCACCACCACCGAAACCTGTGATTGTCTTACCCTCAATCAACTCCAACTGATTGATGCCATTGAAGAAACCCCCGAAATCGCCGTCAACATCACCCGCGCCCTCTCCCGTCGAATTCGCGAACTCAACGGCAAAATCAACAGCTACGAAACCGAGTTGAAAGAAATCAAAGCGATCAACACCTCCCGTTAAAGTTTCCTAACCGGGTGAAATTCGTTTAAACTCTATTCATCCCTTTGTTTTCGGTCTCCTCAGACCCCCCCGCGCTGCCCCTAGGATTTTTCTGATCCAGAAAAAATGTTCACCTCTGGGCAGACATGGCTAAAATAACAACTAAGTTCAGTAAAGGTGCAGTAGAAGTCCGGCATGAATTTTGAACAGGATCATCAACTTTGCCTCGATAAACTCCTGTGGGCAACGCGCCAATTGGATGTCAACGTCAGCGATCAGGACATTGCCAAAATCGCTGAAATCATCGTCCAAACCATGACAGGCCCCTGGCGGTACTTCCACACCCCTGATCACATCTTTGAGGTAGGGGGGTCA
This sequence comes from Spirulina sp. CCNP1310, assembly GCF_034932185.1. Taxonomy (NCBI): domain Bacteria; kingdom Bacillati; phylum Cyanobacteriota; class Cyanophyceae; order Spirulinales; family Spirulinaceae; genus Spirulina; species Spirulina sp. CCNP1310. Next base: position 43,692 of record NZ_JAYGHW010000004.1, read on the forward strand.
GCCAATGCGATCGAAGTCCTCGCCGCCCTCTTCCACGATCTGGTCTACGTCCAAGTCGATCAAACCGTCAACTTCAACCTCACCTTCTACATCGTCCCCTTCATCCGGGAAGTCAAAGAACACCTTTACATCCGCGCCGCCGACGACCTCCCCCAAGACCCCCTGTTTACCATGGTGCTGCAAGTCTTCGGCTTCAGCCCCGGTCAACAACTCTCCCCCTTTTCTGGTCAAAATGAATTTCTCAGCGCCTTAGTTTGTGCCAAAGTCCTCGAACCCTTCTTTAGCCAAGCCCTGATCCTCAAAATCATCGCCTGCATCGAAACCACCATCCCCTTCCGTCCCAACCGTGACGGCCTAACCCCCGCTGAACACCTTTACGAACGCCTCAAAGCCGCCAACGCGGAATATAACCTTGAAATTCCCGACGCTGAACTGATCCAAGCCGTCCAGCAAGCGGTACGGATGGCCAACCGAGATGTGGGCAGTTTTGCCAACCCCAGTTCCGCCCGATTCCTCGATAACACCTGGAGCCTGCTCCCCGAAACCAACCACAACCTCAAAAACCCCAGTTCCTACACCGTCAACGAATACCGGGTCGCCCTCCAAAAAATGGAAGGGTTTATGAACTTCCTGAAGCCGGATCTGGTCTTTCAGCAGTTTGCCAACGAACCCCCCGATGCCGCCTATCAGAACTTGCTAGAGCGAGCGGAGCGCAATATCGAAATTGCCCGCCTCTACATCGGCAGCAAGCTATTCACGATGGCAGTGCTTGAAGCCCTCTCCCGTCGCTTCGGGCGCAATATCCCCCTCTCGACGATTATGGGAGAACTCAACCCCCTTGGGCTACAAATCGAGAAGCTCGAAGATTTCCTCCCCGATGTCCCCAATCACCATCCTGCCCGGAATAACCTAGAGCGGGAAGTACTGGATCTTTTAGAAAAGGGCCGCTATAGCAGTTCCTCCTACGACATCAAAAATTCACCCCTCACCACCCTGATGGTCAAAGTGATGGGGTTTGACCGGATTCGTGAACTCCTAGGCCAAGCCAAGGACTTTTTCAAGGATGAACTCAGCGGGGAAACGTTCCTGGCCGCCTGCGATCAGACCATCGTTGAAATCATCACCACCAGTATGTCGAAGCTCTTCGACAGCCGTAAAACCGCCCTCATGCAAGCAACAGCCAGCTAGGTTCTCCCCTTACCGCATTTTTGTAGGGGCGAAAAATTTTTCGCCCCTACGCTCATTTAGGCTACAACCAGATTCCCGATTAATTCCAGATCAGCGTTAGATCAAGGGTGAAGAACCGTAGGGTGCGTCAGAACGATTAATCCATGACGGAAAAGAGCAGCGTCACGGCTGACGCACCATGGATCCAGCCAGGAAAGGAATTAATTCCAGATCAGTGTTAGATCAAGCGTGAAGTTGGGGAGGATGGGGTGGGCGGAAATTGTGGTGGGTTGGGTGAGGATTTCCGGGGGATGGTTGGGGCGGTAGCAGTGGACTTGTTGACCTTCGGGGTCGATGAGCCAACCCAATTGTGCGCCATTGGCAATATATTCAGTCAGTTTGGCCTGAAGGGGGGGCAGGGTATCGCTGGGGGATTTGAGTTCAATGACAAAATCCGGGCAGATGGGGGCAAAGGTGCGACGTTGTTCGGGGGTGAGGGCATCCCAACGGCTTTGGGCAATCCAGGCAGCATCGGGGGAGCGGATGGCGCTGTTGGGGAGGGTGAAGCCAGCGGAGGAGTCGAAGGCAAGACCTAAACGGGTTTGGCGGTTCCAATACCAAAGTTGACCCGTAATACTTGCATTTTGACGACCACTATCACTACCAGCGGGGGCGATAACGCTGAGTTCTCCTTGGGCGGTGCGTTCGAGTCTCAGGTCAGGGTTACTGGCACAGAGTTGAGCAAAGGCGGCATTGGTGAGTTGGAGGGTGGGGCGCAGATCGAGGGCAATCATGGCGTTTAGGGGTCGGGGCTGGTGGGGACGATAGCCTTGGGCTTCGGGGCGGCTTTGGGCAATGGGCGGATTGTCGGGATTAGGTTCTGTGTGGGGGCGAAAAATTTTTGTGCCTCCAGCAGGCTTACGCCAACGCCCCTACCTGATTTTAAAGGAAGCCGAAAAAGCCCCCTACTTTTAAAGTAGGGAGCGATGTATTTATCGTTCTCCTTGGGGAGGAACGTTGAGCTTACAACAGGGTAACGTTGTTTGCTTGTAATCCTTTCGGGCCTTGTTCAATCGTGAATTTCACCCGTGCGCCTTCATCAAGGCTTCTCACATTGGGTTCTGAGATCGATCGGAAATGCACAAAAACATCCTTGCTCCCACCATCGGGGGTGATAAAGCCGAAGCCCTTATCCTCGTTGAACCATTTCACAGTACCCACATCTTCTTGCATTATTGACTTGTCCTAATTTAGAAAGTTGAATCTGAATGGCTCCAAAAGCTGATCAGACTCCCTTAGCAGTTTAAACGAAATTGATCCTTGTTTCCCACTGCGTGATCAGTTCAAAGATTTTTTTAAGAAATTCGGGGGGATTAACTGGGGAATGGGTGGGCTAAATCGTATCCTCGACTCCGGGCCAGAGGGCAGCAATCTCCGCCGCCTGTTGGGCAGCGGTGAAATGCTCCCAAACAATGCCGTTACAGTCTGTATCCTGGGTAAATTCAGGGGCTTGGTCATCTTCCCAACCCAAATGTCGCAAGGGGCCGCCTTCCTGGGCAGTGCCTTGGCGGATGGAAATGTTCACTGTTTCTGTGCGCCAGAGGGCGTAGGTGCTGGGAATCACCAGGGTTGGCGGCTGGCCGAAGCGTTGGGAATAGTCGGCAATGGTTGCCTCTAGATTGGCCACGCCAAGGGCCAAATGTAGTTTTTTCATGACAATTGCCCTGGAAAAAAGCGGGTAGCGAGAATCGAACTCGCAACTAAAGCTTGGGAAGCTTTCGTTTTACCACTAAACTATACCCGCAACGATTTATGAAGATAGCATAGCTTACGCTGTCCTGGCAAGGGCGATGGGCGATCGCCCCCCATCGCCTCGCCCTCCCAAAGATCCCAATTATCCTGCCGGATCAACCCCTTAGGGTACGATCAAAACTGGACAGGGGGAGAGGTTGATCACCCGGTTCGTCACACTTTCCGCTGCCCCTTCGGTGGTCAGCCCCGTGCCGCGACAGCCCATGATGATTAAATCCGCCTCCAGTTCATCGGCCACATCACAAATTGTAAAGGAAACCATGCCCTCCCGCTCTAGGGTTTCCGCCTCAATGCCCTGCTCAGTGAACAGCGTTTTCGCCCCTGTGAGCAGCTTCTCCACGGCCTCGGGGGAATGCATCACCGCCTCCGGGCCTGTGGGGGCTTCTGTGTCCGGCTCCGGCGGCTCCACCACCGAGAGCAACACCAAGCGGCTTTGATAAGTTTTGACGAGATTGGCCACGGTTTCCACCGCATGGCGGGTCTCACGGCTTTGATCGATGGGGAATAAAACAGTTTTAAACATGGTGAGTATCTCCATTAACACCTACTCCGGTAAGATCGGCTAGGACGCGATCGCCTGGCAAGGGAGCAACTCTCCTGGCATCGCAACAGACATACTCACAAGAATAGAGCCTAATTTAGGAGGATATTTCCCGTGGCAAAAAAAACGGTAGCAAATTTAACAGATGCCGAAGTCGCCGGTAAGCGCGTTTTAGTCCGAGCCGATTTCAATGTGCCTCAGGATGACCAAGGGACAATCACCGATGACACCCGGATTCGTGCCGCCCTACCCACGATTCAAATGCTGATGGACAAAGGAGCCAAGGTGCTGCTCTCCAGCCACATGGGCCGTCCCAAGGGCAAGGTCAACGAAACGATGCGCCTCACCCCGGTCGCAACCCGCCTCAGTGAGTTACTGGGCAAGCCGGTGACGATGTGCAGTGATTGCATTGGCGATGCAGTCGCCAACGTTGTGGCGGGAATGGGCAATGGCGATGTGGCGCTGTTAGAAAATGTCCGTTTTTATGCCGAAGAAGAAGCCAATGACCCCGCCTTTGCTGAGAAACTGGCTGCCAATGCGGATCTCTATGTCAACGATGCCTTTGGCACTGCTCACCGCGCCCACGCTTCCACGGAAGGGGTGACGAAGTATCTCAGCCCCAGTGTGGCGGGTTTGTTGATTGAGAAGGAATTAGATTATTTGCAAAATGCGATCGACAATCCCCAGCGGCCCCTGGCGGCGATTATCGGTGGCTCGAAGGTGTCCAGCAAGATCGGTGTGATTGAAACCTTGTTGGAAAAATGCGACAAGCTGCTGATCGGCGGCGGGATGGTGTTCACGTTCTACAAGGCTCGGGGCTTGAATGTGGGGAAATCCCTCGTCGAGGAAGATAAGCTCGAACTCGCGAAAAGCCTCGAAGCAGCGGCGAAGGAAAAAGGGGTGGAGTTACTCCTCCCCACCGATGTGATTGTGGCGGATAACTTTGCCCCCGATGCCAACGCCCAAACCGTCAGCGTTGAAAATATTCCCGATGGTTGGATGGGTTTAGATATTGGCCCCGATTCGGTGAAAACTTTCCAAGCGGCTTTGGCGGATTGCAAATGTGTGATCTGGAATGGCCCCATGGGGGTGTTTGAGTTTGATAAATTTGCCGCCGGAACAGAGGCGATCGCCCACACCCTCGCGGAACTCACCCCTAAAGGCACAGTAACCATCATCGGCGGTGGGGATTCTGTGGCAGCGGTGGAAAAAGTGGGTGTGGCGGAAACCATGAGCCACATTTCCACAGGGGGCGGTGCAAGCCTCGAACTCCTTGAAGGGAAAGTCCTCCCCGGTATTGCCGCCCTCGACGAAGCCTAACCCCCAAAGCGATCCCCCCGGCTACGCCGACCCCCTTAAAAAGGGGGTTAAAAAACAAAACCCCCCTTTTTAAGGGGGGGTAGGGGGGGATCCCTAGCGGCGCATTTGCTGCGCCATGGTCATAAACGGATTCAAACTTGGGCCCGGCTTCCGTTTCCCAAAGGTTTGTAACGTGCCGCCATATTCCGGCGCAAAGGTGACATCCGGTTGCGATTCCGGTTTCGGCGCAACAGGTAGCGGAGGCGGGGGAACCACCACAGGAGCCGGAGCTGGTGCAGCCATGGTGACAGGTTTGGCCACCACTGCGGGTTCATCAGGTTCAGGAGCCTTAGCCTTGGGCGTAAGGGGTTCACTGGGAGCTTCATCCCCGTCCTTAATTTCTAAATAGAAATCTTCACCTTTTTGGGTGAGTTTTTTCAAAAAGCCGACCATGGTTCATCTCTCCGTTAATAACGCACAATTAAGAGCAGGGCAAAGCAACCAGACCAAACTAGGCATAATTGCTCATTTTGTTCACATATTTTAATATTTTAGATTAATTTTGGTTATCTTTCACCCGGACTAACCCTAAAACTTTCCTCTTTCCCCCATTCCTATGGCAACCAAAAAGCAATTCACCAGTTTTGAAGACATCCTCGCCCAAAGCGATAAGCCTGTGCTTGTCGATTTCTATGCGACTTGGTGCGGCCCCTGCCAAATGATGGCCCCCCTGTTGGAGCAGGTGGGCCATCAACTCAAAGACCGGCTACAAATTGTCAAAATTGACAGCGATCGCTATCCCAACCTTGCCCAACGTTATGGCATTCAAGCCCTGCCTACCCTGGTTTTATTTAAAAACGGTGAACCTGTTGATCGCATTGAAGGACTAATCCAAGGGCCCCAACTCGTGACTCACCTCAACAACCTCCTTTAGCCCGAATCCAATGACTCAGATTAAACCCAGGGGGGAGATTAGCCCATTCAGGACTTTAGTCCCAGTTGAAGGGGCGAAAAATCTCCCTGGAGATGGATGCAAACTTGGGGAGATTGGAAGAGAATATTAATATTGGGCGATCGCCCCTTGTTTCCGTTTATGCTGAGTTGTTTGGAAGCAACGGGGGATCCCTGGAAAACCTGGCATTGTGGTGAAAAATGGGTGAGATCAGAAAAGGAACCGACGACTTGCCGTGTTTCGTCTCGGTTCCCTCTCTGGTTCGCTCCTCACACAATAGTAAGAATAACCAATGGATATGATTCTGTCAACTTAATTAACAGCCAAAATTTCCCAGCGGGGCGATTTCCATCCGCAATTGTGATCACAGCAACAAATGATCTCCTATCCGGTTCGGAGATTTCACCATTCGCCCCCCTGACGAACCCGGACAGAATCCCGCACCATAGAATAGTGACCCAACAAAGGAGTCTTGTAGCAATAATGCCAACAGCGAACCTCTCAGCCGCCCCCAAAGCGGTGTCCACCGACCTTGTACGCACCTATCTCCAAGAGATTGGCCGCGTCCCCCTGCTCACCCACGAGCAGGAAATTTACTATGGCAAGCAAGTTCAACAGATGATGGCATTGCTCACCATCAAGGAAGATCTGACCGCCGGGCTGGATCGTGAACCCACTGCCGCCGAATGGGCCGAAGCTGCCCACCTCAGCGAAGAGGAGCTTGAACGCCAAATGCTTCAGGGCCAACGAGCCAAGCGGGCGATGATTGAAGCCAATCTGCGCTTAGTGGTGTCCATTGCCAAAAAGTACCAAAAACGCAATATGGAGTTCTTGGATTTGCTCCAGGAAGGTGCTTTGGGTTTAGAGCGGGGTGTGGAAAAATTCGATCCCACCCGGGGCTATAAGTTCTCCACCTATGCCTATTGGTGGATTCGCCAAGCGATTACCCGCGCCATTGCCCAGCAATCCCGCACGGTGCGCCTGCCGATCCACATTACGGAAAAGCTCAACAAAATCAAAAAAACCCAGCGGGAACTGGCCCAAGAATTGGGCCGCCGAGCCACGCCGAAGGATATTGCGATCGCCCTCGAAATGGAGCCGAACCAAGTCCGGGATTATCTGACGGTGGCCCGCCATCCCCTTTCTTTGGATATGCGGGTGGGGGATAACCACGATACGGAACTCTCCGAACTCCTAGAAGATGAAGATTCTTCCCCCGACGACTACGCCACCCAAGAATCCCTGCGGCAGGATCTCCAAAACCTGATCGCGGAACTCACCCCCCAACAGCGGCGGGTGATCATTCTGCGCTACGGCTTGGAGGATGGCAATCCCCTTTCTTTGGCCAAAATTGGCCATCAACTCAGCTTAAGCCGTGAGCGGGTGCGTCAATTAGAGCAACAGGCCCTCAACCAATTACGCAAACGGCGGGCCCGGGTTAAAGAATACGTGGCCAGCTAGCCACAAGCTGAAAACATGATGTTCAAGACTTAAATTTGTGTTGGTGAGAGGTTGGGGTGAGCAATTTGCTCACCCTTTTTTCGTGGTTGCTTCCTGATCCTGGGCGAATCCCCGGAGGGCGAAAAATTTTGTGCCTCCGGCAGGCTTACGCCAACGCCCCTAGGGTGGTTCAGAACCCCAACTAATTGGCAACGCAATAGGCATTCACCCCATTAACTAAATCCGGCTCCCGTTGCACCGCCTGCTCTAGCTTCACCTTCGCCACATCTACCCCTTCGCGATTGAGATCTTTATAGCTTTGGGAGTAATCACGGGTGGCCTTGGCGATCGCTGTATACATGGCCACAAACCCCCCTTGATATTGTTGCAATTGGGGATCATCCAAGTTCAGGGCTTGCATCTCTTGGGCCGCTTTATCGAGGGTGTCGGCGGCTTGGAGCCAGATTAAGGGGTCTTGATTATTTTGATCCTCCGTGAGAATTTCCGTCTCAGCGGTGGCGCGATTGGCGATTTCCACCAAGTGATTGCATTGTAAGACCCGACTGGCAGCACAACTGCTGGTCAACGCGGACAAAGCAGCGATGAAAACAACATAGGGCAAGCCACGCATAATCGTTCCTCTTCACTCAAGCATCAGTAATTATCCCGACCCTGATTCTAACGCCATTTTTTAGCAACATTGCAGCCCTCTAGGATTGCCGGGTGTAGGGGCAAAAAATTTTTTGCCCCCCTCCCCTCGAATCAACCCACTCTGGTTAAGTCTTGATGAGTTTTTTGTTAAGTTTTGGGGCGATCGCCCCCTCAAGGCCCCACCCTAGAGGAACGACGTTTCCCCCAGTCAAAATGTTAGAAGTCTTAGATTTAGATCGATCCCTTGATAAAGACACCTATAAGCAAGAGCTAGAAGCACTAATGCAGCAGTTGCGATCGCTGCAACAGGCCTGTTGGGAAAGCCAACTGCCCGTGATCATTGTCCTCGAAGGCTGGGCAGCGGCGGGGAAGGGGGCGCTGGTGAAAAAAATGGTCAATTATATGGATCCGCGTGGGTTTTCGGTTTATACAACATTGCCCCCCACGGAAACCGAAGCCCAATACCCCTTCCTCTGGCGGTTTTGGCAACAACTCCCCCCCAAGGGGGCGATCGGCATTTTCTATCACAGTTGGTACACCCATGTTTTAGAAGACCGGCTTTTGGCCCAGGTCTCCCCGGAGCGCGTGCCGCAAATCATGGCCCAGATCAACGCCTTTGAGCGGCAGTTGTATGAGGATGGGGCGGCGATCGCCAAATTCCACATCCACCTCAGCCGTAAGGAGTTAAAAAAACGCCTCAAAACCGCTGCCAAGGATGAACTCACCGCTTGGCGCGTCCGCCCCGAAGATTGGCAACAGCACAAACGCTACGACGAATATGTCCAACTCACGGAAGAAATGCTCGTCCAAACCAGTACCGGCGTTGCCCCTTGGACGTTAGTAGAGGGGGATTGTGAACATTGGGCGCGGGTCAAAGTCCTGTCTCAACTGGTGGCGGTGATTACCGAAGCCCTCGATCGCCGCGCCACGCTCCAAACTCCCCCCGCCAGTCCCCCCCAAACGGAACTCCTCCCCACCGAACCCAACACCCTCGCCGCCGTTGATCTCAGCCTCCAACTTCAACGGGATGAATATAAGGAGCGGCTCCGGGCCGCTCAATTGGAACTGCGCCGCCTGCAATTGCAAATTTATCAACATCAAATCCCGGTGGTCTTGGTGTTTGAAGGCTGGGATGCAGCGGGGAAGGGGGGCGCAATTAAGCGGCTCACGGATATCCTCGATCCCCGCAGCTACAAGGTCAACCCCTACGCCGCCCCCACGGAGGAGGAAAATCGCTACCATTACCTCTGGCGGTTTTGGCGCACATTGCCCCCAGCAGGGAAAATCGGCATTTGCGATCGCAGTTGGTACGGTCGGGTCTTAGTGGAGCGGGTCGAAGGCTTTGCCAACGATATCGAATGGCGCAGAGCCTACCGCGAAATCAACGAGTTTGAAGCCCAACTCACCACGAGCGGCTACGTTGTCCTCAAGTTTTGGCTCCACATCGACCCCAATGAACAGTTACGCCGCTTTGAACAGCGGGATGACGACCCCTTTAAGCAATACAAACTCACTGAAGAAGATTGGCGGAATCGCGATCGCTGGCCCCTCTACAATGTCGCCGTCAACCAAATGATCACCCGCACTAGCACCCCCACCGCCCCCTGGGTTGTCGTCCCCGGCAATGATAAATACTATGCCCGTGTCTTTGTGATTGAAACGGTGATTCAGGGGATCTGTAGTGAGTTGAAGCGGCGGGAAAAGTTGCAGAACTAGGGACTGGGGAACGGGGAACGGGGAATGGGCAATGGGGAACGTAGGGGCGTTGGCGTAAGCCTGCCGGAGGCACAAAAATTTTTCGCCCTTGCAAAATTTTTTCGCCCTTGGGCCGACTGGACTCCGTATGATCGGTAAAAGCTGTAATACTGAACTTTGCGTGATCTTCAGGGGGTTAAACCCCACCGTTTTCCATGTTTGAAATTCTCACCGGCCTGCTCCTGCTCCTGCTGATTTTGGTTTTGCTCTATTACCTCTTGGTGCAGGTGATTCCTCGGCAGACCCTGGTGTTTTTGGGTGGAGGATTTTTAATTGCGATTATCCTCGTCAGCTTTTTCATTCCCAGCTATGGCCCCACAGCCGTACTCTGGCGGGTTGTTTCCCTACCCCTCCACCCCGTCGGCTTGGCCATTGTCATGGTGCTCTTGGCCGTGATGCGAATTAAGAAGGACAAAATTGAAAAACCCGCCCCCACATTTCTCTGGGTGGCCCTGATTACCTTACTGTTGGGGAGCAACCCCCTCATTGCCTATCAATTAGCCCAAAGCATTGAACAGGAAGCCGTCGCGATTGAAGTGCAAAAACAGGGGATTTGTGTGGTGAATTGTCCCACGGAGCCGGAGGTGAGCGGGGCGATCGTTGTCTTGGGATCGGGGACAACGGAGCCAAATATTCCCTATCGCACCCAAATTCAATTAACCCGTGAAGGCGATCGCCTCCTTTACACCGCCACCCTCTACGAACAGCAACTGGCCCGAGGCAGCACCCCCCGCGTGATTATCTGCGCTCCCCCCCGCAGTTACCTGATTGGGGATGAAAACCAAATTAGTGAAGCCGAAGATATTTCCCGTGTCCTACAACAGTTAGGTATCCCCCGCGATATGATCATGCTGGAAAACCGGGGGGTACATCTCCATATGCACGCCGTCAATGTGCGGGAAATCCTCAATCAAGCCGGTCTCACAGAAAGCTTCGTAATCCTGATTACTTCTGGCCTGCGACTGCGCCGGGCGGCCCAAACGTTCCGCCAAGTGGGGATCCGCGTGATTCCCCGTCCCAGTTCTTTCCACACATTCCAAAGTGGTAGCACGCCCCAGCGACAACTCACTGCCATGGATTTTCTCCCCTCAATCCAGGCATTACAAATCACCCATGATGTTATCGATGAGTATTTTGCGACGATCTACTATTTCCTCCGAGGTTGGCTCTCCCCCGTAGTGTACTAAACCGATTAATCCCTTTGTGCGTATAAAAATACGCCATCTTGCTTAAAAATCGCTGTGAATCTCGAATCCTGCTCAAGACGTGAACGCAGATAATTGACCTCTTCTGGGGAACTGTTAAATCCTGGATAAATTTGGTCTAAAAAGACATATTGAAAAGGACTGAGATCAATATCTCGATTCCATTCAGCCGTTAACTCGATTTTGGTGCGGTGGGTAAGATGGGGGGCAATGTGGAAAGGGACAAAGATAGGACTGTGATCATCAATTAAAGCCATTGCTTTTCTTGAAGCGCTCCAAGTCTCAAACCCTTCTAGATAGCGGCCCACAAAATAGCCCGGTTTCCCCAACATCATAAATATGGCTAATGACCAAGCAACAATTAACCGTGAAAATTTGAGCCAGTTGTGATTATGAGCAAGGGATAAAACCACTGCCATGATTAAAAAAGGGACGATGGGCAAAGCATAGTGATTAATTAAATCTTTTTGAGCCTCATAGGATGAGAGTAAATTTATCAATATATTCGGAATTGCGCCGAAGATGGGGTGAAGATGGCGGAGGGATAATCCCCAAGCAACGGGTAAAAATAAAATGATCAGATAAATCAAATTGCTGAGGGTGGCGAGTTGTGTCCAGACTAGATCTGGGCGTAGGATCAGATTTTTCAAGATCTCGATGAGTGAATTTCCTAATGCGCCATAACGGCCAAGACTACCAATACCTCCTCCAAAATAGGGAGGAATGATTTTAGTGGCGATGCCAAACCAACCCAGCCCAACCAGCATGGCAGTGATACCATATCGGTATTGTTTTTTACTCCCAGTTAGCCAAAATCCCAAACCGAAAACTGTCAATCCAAAGATATTTTTGCAACTACACAAGGTTACAATTGCCATCAGAAATAGGATTAAATTTCGCCGGTAACTGGCCAAAATTGCGGTAAATAATAATCCTGGGGCAAAAACATCGGTATGAAAATCAAAAAGGTTGATATTGAAAATAACTGGATACAAAAGATAGCAAAGAATAATAACTTGAGATTTCCGATGACTCAAGTTTTCTTTCTGGCAAATAAACCATAGGGGGATGACCGCTAATGATAACCCTAGGGATTGCAATAAAAATAACCAGTAAGGGCTGGGGATAACCCGATAAAGCAGGGATAGAGGGTAGAGGATCAAGGCGGCATCAGCATCAATCATGACGTGTTCGCCGGTAAAGGAGCCAATGGGGGGATATCCTTGGCTCAGAAGATAAAGATACTGATCAAAAATGCCTAAATCCCATGCTGTAGAGCGGAGCAAGAAATGGCGGAGACTGCTATAGAAAAAAAAGATCAGGCTACTGAGTAAAACAGTTTTGGTCAGGAATTGCTGATCAGGTTGCAGCCGGTTTAAAGATAAGATCTGCGAAATCTTGGGTAACTGAATAGACATTGGGTTCTGTTCTCTCATCAATCAGCATAATAGCAGTGCCTCCTGAGCATGAACGGAATCCGGTTGTTCCATGTATGGGTGTGGGGGCGTTGGTGTAAGCCTGCCGGAGGCCAAAAATTTTTCGCCCCTACTCATGCTGTCATGCTACTGCTGGTTCTGGGGGGGCTGTTTCTGGGGTTAACTGTTCGATCATTTCCACCAGTTCCCGCTCAAAGAGGAGGTGGGCGCGGTTGGTTTTGCCGCCGATGAAGAAGCGATCGCCCACCTGTAATGCCCAAATTTGCGAATGGGAAACATAGCTCATCACCACGCCCACCATTAACAACCCAAACCCGGCATAAACCAGGGGAACACCGGGATCCGCTTTAATTTGTAACCCGGTACTGCCAATCAGTTGCACCACTGTAAGCCTTAGCCCTTCCTGTAAATCAATGGCCATGCCTTCCCGCACTGCCCCCAAGGGTTTGCCATCTTCGCCATAGACGAGCAATAATCCTTGCAGATCCCGCGCTACAAGGGAAACACCGCTGGTCATTTCGGGATTGGTGGGAACCCAGGTGGCCCAAAGGCGGCTACTGCTACTGGTTTCGAGGGGAGCCATGGGGATCTGAAAAATCGGGCTGTTATTAACCCGGACTTGGACGGCATCAATGCCCCAATTGGTTTGATAGAGGGTGACACCGTGGTAACGGAGGGGATGATTCACGGAAATGGTTTGGCGATCGCGCTCCACCCCCCCTTGATCCACCACCGATAAATCAGAATAAAACTGATCGATCGCCCCCTCAGCGGTGTAGTCAATCCAAAAACGATTGACTTTAATTTCCCAATCCTTAGGAACTTGGGATGCAGCCAGGGGCCCCGCGTCGATCAGGTTAGTAATCGCCCGTTGGGAACCACTGGGGATGATTTCTTGGGCGAAAAAGCCCGATAATGCCCCCCACACGCCCCCAGCGAGGATCAACAGCAAACTGATGTGAACTACGATGGGGCCAATTTTGCCCATTAAACCCTTACGGGCATAGAGTTGGTCATCTTCGGTAAACAGAGCGTAACCCTTCGCCGTCAGGAGGGGAGTGAGACGGGAGAGGGAGCCGCTGCCCAATTCGGCACTGAGGGCCAATTTTTCAAACTGTTTCGGTTGGCTGTAATACTGCCAACGGCGGGCCAGCTTGAGGGCGGGCCATTGGCGTAAAAAGCTACAGGTGGTGAGGCTGGCGGCGAGGAGGACGAGGAGTGTCAGGAACCAGCCGGTGCGATAAACGTGATCTAACCCCAAGAAGCCAATCACCCGCCAGGAGAGGAAGCCAAATAGGGCGGGGTCTTCGGGGTAGTTGGTTTGGTAATAACTGAGGCTTTGCCCCTGCTCGATTACCGTGCCGCTGATACTAAACAGGGCAATGGCGAGGAGCAGAAGGATGGCGAGGCGGAGGTCGGCGAGGAGGCGGAGACTTTGGCGGAGCATGGTGTGAGGTGGGGAGGATCCCCCCTGCCCCCCTTAAAAAGGGGGGTGATAGGGTTGGGAGTTAAAAAGGGGGGGTGATGTTGAGGGGGTTAGGGGGTTTGGTGGGCTTTGATTTGGGCGATCGCCTCCGACACACTTTCCGGCGTGATCACCACTAACCCTTCATCTTCAACCGCTTTGAGTGCAAATTCAATGGCCTCAACCTCATTGAGGATAATTTGATAATCGCGATCGGGGCAGGCTTGGGTAATGCCTTTGACAATCAGATCCGCCACTACGCCACTATCACGGCCCCGACGGTCTTCATCTTCCTTAACAATTACCCGATCAAACATCCCGGCGGCCAAGGCCCCCAATTCAATCAGATCTTGATCGCGGCGATCGCCCGGCGCACCCACCACACCAATACGCTGCCCCTGCCAATTCTTGACAAAGCCCCCCAAGGCCTCATAGCCAGCCGGGTTGTGGGCATAGTCAATCAGGGCATGGTGGCGATCGAGTTTAAACAAATTCATCCGGCCCGGAGTCTGCTCCACCGAGAGTTCAAACGTCCGCACCCCTTGGCGAATTTGTTCAATCCCCACCCCTTGGGCAAAGGCCGCCAAACAGGCCGCCAACGCATTGGCAATCATAAACGGAGCCATCCCCGCAAGGGTGACAGGGATATGTTTCGCCTCTTCAATACGCAGGGTTAACGTCCCTTCTTTAATGGCCAGATAGCCATCTTCATAAACCGCCGCCAACCGGCCCCGCCGCAGGTGATCCTGCAAGATCGGGTTCTCCGGGTTCATGGAGAAATAGGCAATTTTCGCCTTCGCCCGTTCCGCCATGGCGGACACCAAGGGATCATCAGCATTTAACACCGCGTAACCACTGGCAGCGGCCACCTCGGCCACCACACTTTTCACATGGGCCATCTGCTCAATGGTGTTAATATCCCCCAACCCTAAATGGTCAGCGGCCACATTCAACACCACCCCGACATCGCACTGATCAAAGGCTAAACCGGAGCGCAAAATGCCCCCCCGGGCCGTTTCCAGCACCGCCACCTCAACGGTGGGGTCTTTGAGGATCACCTGAGCACTTTGGGGGCCTGTGGTATCGCCTTTTTCAACCATGTATTCCCCGACATAGATGCCGTCGGTGGTGGTGTAGCCCACGGTTTGGCCGGTTTGGCGGAAAATGTGGGCGGTGAGGCGGGTGGTGGTGGTTTTGCCGTTGGTGCCAGTGATGGCGATGATCGGGATGCGGGGGGAACTGTGTTCGGGGAAGAGCATATCGAGGACAGCCGCGCCGACATTGCGGGGTAAACCTTCACTGGGGGCGGCGTGCATCCGGAACCCAGGGGCGGCGTTAACTTCCACGATCACACCGTTGGTTTCCCGTAGGGGTTTGCTAATGTCTGAGGTGACGACATCAATCCCGGCAATATCGAGGCCGATGGTTTTCACCACCCGTTGGGCAATCCAGATATTTTCGGGGTGGATGACATCGGTGCGATCGATGGCAATGCCGCCGGTACTGAGGTTTGCCGTGGCCCGGAGATAGACCCGCTCGCCTTCGGGGGGGATGCTGTCGAGGTTGTAGCCTTGGCGGGCGAGGACATCGGTGGCGGTTTTATCTAGTTTGATTTTGGTTAAAACGTTGTCGTGGCCTTCACCTCGGCGGGGGTCTTCGTTGGTGCGATCGATCAGTGCGTTGATCGTGTTGTGGCCATTACCGATCACATGGGCGGGGACGCGCTCGGCAACCGCAATTACTTTGCCATTCACCACTAAGATGCGGTGATCGCTGCCTTGGTAGTAGCGCTCAACAATGACGGAGTTGGTTTTGGAGGCTTCGTTGGCCAGGTCGTAGGCTCCTTCTGCCTGTTCCCAGCTATTAATGTCGATGGTGATCCCCCGGCCGTGATTGCCATCAAGGGGTTTTAAGACGATGGGATAGCCGCCCACATCGTCGATCGCATCTTCCAATTCATCCAAATAGCGAATCACCGTGCCACTGGGGACGGGAATTCCGGCATCCCGGAGGATGGTTTTTGTGCCTTCTTTATCGCAGGCTAGTTCAACACCGAGGATACTGGAATAGTCGGAGAGGGTGGCTTGAATCCGTTTGGCTTTGGCCCCGTAGCCCAGTTGGATCATGGAGCGGGCGCTGAGATTCATCCAGGGAATTTTGCGGGCATCGGCTTCAGCGATGATCGTTTCGGTGCTGGGGCCGAGGGAGGCATTGGCCATCAGTTCCCGCAGATCGGCTAAATCCTGCTCAAATTCACTTTCGGGATAAGTGCCGGTTTCCACCAAGCTTTGACAGAGGCGCACCGCTGCCCGGCCGGCGTAGCGGCCTGCCTGCTCATCGACGTATTCAAAGACGACGTTATACACGCCGCGATCAGCGGTTTCGCGGGTGCGGCCAAAGCCGACGCGCATCCCTACGAGTTCCTGAAGTTCGAGGGCAATGTGTTCGATGATGTGGCCCATTAATGTGCCATTTTGCACCCGCTCCAGGAAGCCGCCTCGATAGCCCGGCGAACAGTAATGCTCTACCAAACTGGGGAGGAGGCGACACAATCCATCGTAAAACCCATCAATTTGGTTGGAATAGACCTCATCGAGGTCTTCCAGGTCAAGGCGCATGACGATCAACTTGGGATAGCGGATGCTCCAGTAGTTGGGGCCACGCAGAGTCAGGGTTTTGAGAATTTTCATAGGTGCTTATCTATATTTAGTGAAGACGCACGGGATTCGCCATGGCTTAGTGTCTCTTGTGGAAAAGTTCTGAAACTGTCCATTGGGAACAGTTCTCCCTCACGGTTTAACCTTGAAGGAGTTAGGCGGATTTTTCGTCGCTCATGGGGGTAAGGGGACGGCGTTGGTGGATGTGGTAGCGATCGCCATGGCAAAGGATATGGACCCGCAGGCTATGGAGGCTCAGGGGGTCGGTGACGCTGACATCCAGTTGATTCGTATGGGAGAGGGTTTGGGGGTCAACGACGGTGACGTTACCCTTGCCGATCACCTCCATCCAACCATCATGCTCAAACATGGCACAGGTGTCTTCATCAATGCCAATGCCAAGGCGATCAGGGTGGATGGCGATCGCCGTCATTAGGCGGGCCATGCGGTTGCGGTTGTTAAAGTGTTGATCAACAATCACCTCTGGGATCATCCCCAAGCCCATGGTCATATCCACAAGGGCGCGGTTGGGGGATTCGCCACTACCGCCGCCGCCGATCATGTGGTGGCCCATCACCGCCGCCCCGGCACTGGTTCCCGCCAGGCTCAATTCCTGCTTTTGCACCCGTTCCCGGATGCGTTCCATAAAGGGGGTTTCCGCCAACAGGCCACAGAGGCGCAATTGATCGCCGCCGGTCAAAAAAATGCCGGTGCAGGTTTCGAGATATTCCAAATATTGGGGGTCTTCCCCCTGGGCGCGATCGCGGATATCAATCAGTTGTGCCTGTTTCGCCCCCATATCGGTGAAGATCTGGTGGTAGCGTTCCCCCACCAGCAGGGGTTCCCGTGAAGCCGACGGCACAATGCCAATCACCGCGTTACTCCCGCCGGAGCGGTGAAAAAAGGTATGTAAAATTTCGCGTCCATGTACCTTGTCTTCCGCACCTCCAATCACGAGGATCGCGGTTTTAGTTGGTTTTGGCATTTGAGCTTCTGGCGAGTACGATTCAATTTGTAGCATTCTGTATAGTATCGAATTTAAAGCGGAACGCATAACTATACAGTCTATCGAAGGCCTGCCGGTTAATAAATACCCCTAAGCTCTGATGCGTTTTGATCTCATCACATTATTTCCAGATTTTTTTGCCTCTCCCCTCGGATCGGGTTTGTTGGGGAAGGCGATCGCCCAAGGCATTGCCGAAGTTCACTACACCAATCCCCGCGACTTCACCACGGATAAGCACCACCGGGTTGATGACGAACCCTACGGCGGTGGCGTGGGGATGCTCCTCAAACCCGACCCGATTTTTGCCGCTGTGGAATCCCTGCCCGTCTTACCCCGCCGGGAAATTATCCTCATGTCCCCCCAAGGGCAACCCCTCAATCATGATCTGCTGGTGGAACTGAGTACGACAGCGGATCAACTGGTGTTGATCTGTGGCCACTACGAAGGGGTAGATGAGCGGGTGTGTCATTTACTGACGCGGGAAATTTCCTTAGGGGATTTTGTCCTGACCTGTGGTGAAATCCCTGCTTTAACGATTATCAATGGGGTGACGCGGCTGCTCCCCGGCACCGTCGGTAAAACCGAATCCCTGAAGGCGGAAAGCTTTGCCAACGGACTGCTAGACTATCCCCAATACACTCGCCCCGCCTCCTTTCGGGGCTGGGATGTGCCGGAGGTGTTACGGTCGGGAAACCATGGGGCGATCGCCCAATGGCGATTTGAGCAGCAATGCCAACGCACCCGCGATCGTCGTCCCGACCTTTGGGAAGCCTGGCAACAGCGAACCCAAACCCCTTAACGGCCGTCATCCCCCTTGCCTTTGCTCACAGAAATCGAGGTACTCCCATGCTCAACCTAAAACGCTGGCTCACCACGTTCACCGCCCTCGGCCTTTGTCTCGGCAGTTCAGCCTTAACTGCCCTCCCCAGTGCTGGCCAAACCGTCCAATTTGGCAGCCAACAGTTGGATGAACGCCGCTTTGTGATCCTCGCCGCTCCCTTTGGCATTGAACGGCGCAGTTACCAACTGCTGATCCTCGAACAACTCACCAACCAACGCCCCTGTTGGCAGGAATACAGCGGCACGCCCACCCGTGTTGATCCCCTCCTGCTCAACTTCGACTTCACCAACATCTGTAACCGCATGACCGACAGCAACGGTTACTCCCTGCGCATTGGCGAGGAAGATTTAGGCTGGCGGTTTATTTTCAACATCGTTCCCCAAGGGGATGAACTGGTACTGATGGCCACCTCTCCCCGTGAGCGCAATGTGCAAATCCCCATCGGCCGCACCCGTGGCTTTGCAGAAGGCCACTTAAAAATCCATCTCGATGAGGGCTGGGAACTGACCCGCCGCACCTACCAAAACCGTCCCCTCACCCATGTTTATCTCCGGGGCAATCCCCAAATGGTTGCGGTTCCCGAAGGCGGCCCCATGGGGATTAATCAACCCACCGCCCTCCCGGCTCCGGATCGCGAAATCATCATCACGCCCCTGCCGCCCCGCAGTGAACCCCTACCTCCCGCTCCCCGCACCAATCCCCTGCCGCCGCCCCCCCGCACGAATCCACTCCCCCCACCCGTTCCCCAACCCGCCCCCCCCAACAATCGCCCCCTCCCTCCCCCAGAGCGGCGCATCCCCACGTTTTAAGGTGGTGGTCTGATGAGTAATACACCTTGCCCCACCTGTGGGGAAATCCCCGATTCCCTATCTGGCCATCTCCCCAACTCCGCAGAGCAGCTTAAAATTTGCAAAACCAAGCTCACCCTATTACCGGGAGACGGGCATTACTACCGGGGTGAATCGGGGCAATTGACAGAGTTTAAGTTGATGCAATGCCCCACCTGTAGCACCTATTTTGAGGATGCCCATCACTACTACTCCGACCCTCAAAGTACGATGGGCCTAAGGCGGGATGAGGATGATTGGTTAGCGCTAGAGCGGCTCTCTGAGGAGATGGCCCAAACCCGACTGCGACAATTGGGCTAGTCGCCCCCCAATTATTCCCCGTTCCCTGTTCCCCATTCCCCGTTCCCCCTAAGGGTAGAATAGGGAAGCAATTTTGTTGAGCAATTTCTTTCCTCCATGGTGACTACGGATAATCCCCAAGCTCTGAGCCAAGACTTTGACCTCAAGGCCTATCTACAAAACCAACAGGCGATCGTTGAGGCGGCCCTGGATCAGGCTATTTTGGTCACTGAACCGCCAAAGATTTATGAGGCGATGCGTTATTCGCTGTTAGCAGGGGGGAAGCGGTTGCGGCCGATTCTGTGTTTGGCCACCTGTGAATTGTTGGGGGGAACGGGGGCCATGGCCCTCCCTACCGCCTGCGCGTTGGAGATGATTCACACCATGTCGTTAATCCATGATGATCTCCCGGCCATGGATAACGACGATTATCGGCGGGGCAAACTCACCAACCATAAGGTTTATGGGGAGGATATTGCGATTTTGGCGGGGGATGCGCTGTTAGCCTATGCCTTTGAATTTATTGCCGATCGCACCGAAAACGTACCCCCTGCCCAAGTGCTCCAGGTGATCGCTCGTTTGGGGCGGGCCGTGGGGGCGGCGGGCCTGGTGGGGGGCCAGGTGGTGGATTTGGAATCAGAAGGGAAGACGGATATTACTGTGGAGGAATTGAGTTTTATCCACACCCATAAGACCGGGGCGCTGTTGGAAGTCTGCGTCACCTCTGGGGCGATTTTAGCGGGGGCAGCGGCAGCGGATTTAGACCGTTTGACGCGGTACGCCCAAAATATTGGCTTGGCGTTTCAAATTATTGATGACATCTTAGATATTACGGCCACTCAAGAGGAGTTAGGGAAGACGGCAGGAAAGGATCTCCAAGCGGAAAAGGCGACTTATCCGAAGTTGTTAGGTTTGGAGGGGTCGCGGCAACGGGCGGATCAGTTAGTAGGTGAAGCCATTGCTCAATTAGAACCCTATGGTTCTGCCGCTATGCCTTTGGTGGCGATCGCCCAGTTCATTACCGCACGGAAAAATTAAACGATGCAAGACATGGACAGTATCTTGGGAAATCAAATTTTACTGGTGGCGATTATTGCTTGCCTACTCGCCCAGGGGATTAAGTTGATCACCAGTCTGTTTCAAAAGCGGCGGATTGATGTGCGCCATCTCTTTAGTACGGGGGGAATGCCCAGCGCCCATTCGGCATTAGTGGCGGCCTTGGCAACGGGGGTGGGGCAGGTGAAGGGTTGGAATAGTGCGGAGTTTGCGATCGCCGCTCTCTTTGCGGTGATTGTGATGTACGATGCGGCGGGGGTGCGTCAGGCAGCGGGTAAGCAGGCGCGGATTCTCAATCAAATCATTGATGAGTTGTTTGAGGAGGGGAAGGAGTTCAATGAGGAGCGGCTAAAAGAGTTATTAGGTCACACGCCGTTTCAGGTGTTGATGGGGTTAATTTTGGGAATTGGGGTTTCCTTAGTAGCAGGGATGATTGTCATTTAGTTGGGTTTTCCGGGGGGGATGGCTATGGGCTTTCTTCCAGTTCGCCACTTTCTCGCAGAATTTGAGCTAGTAATGGGGGAGCAATCCGAAAGTTTGCCTCTTGCTGCAAGCGTTTAGTAACCGCTTTGAGCGAAGAAACGCTTCCTTCATGCCAACCTTTCAACACAATTCCTAAAATGCCTGTGATGCTTAACCCTAAAGCTCTAGCTATCTGTCGGGCTTCTTTCTCGTCCAGTAGAATTTTGTTGGCAGAGCATTCAACCGCCAAGGCAATGGCTTCAGCTTCGCCTTGATGTAGATCGCGCTGAAGGAGATTCACCAATGCTGTGTTTTTAACAGTTTGGGGAATTAACCACTCCTCATTGATGGCAGTTTTCAAGGCGTGGGAGCCGGGGAGATCTTCATTAACTTTTAACTCTGTGGCAACTGCTGAAGGAATGTAGATTTGTCCGAACTGTTGAGGCAGTAAAAAAAGATGGTCAATAATTGCCAAGTTAAGAAGGGGTGAGGTGTTACTGATGACGGGCATAATCGAGATCTTCTTGGAGTTCAGTTTGGGTATAGTGCCGAGGGATATCTCGCTCCCCTAGAAGTTGGCTAAATTGATGGTAGTTAAGGTTGGCAAGTTCGCGAGCTTTACCCAAGGAAAGGAGTTCTTGCGTGTAGAGAGAGAGGGCAAGTTCTTTGAGTAATTCGGCTTCGATGCGGTTTTCAGGAAGTCGGATAGATTGAATGATCGATTGAGGAATGGATAATTGCATGTCAAGTTCTCCAGAAAGTTTTTTGCGTTTGGCTTGCTGCCCCAGATAGAAATAAAGCCTATTCTAGCATTTTTGGTTAGGAAGGCTGAGGGGAGCGAGGATGCCAACTGGCCATGACCCAAAAGTTTCTGGATGGGTGGAATAGTGCGAAGTTTGCGATCGCCGCCCTCTTTGCCGTGATTGTCATGTACGATGCGGCGGGGGTGCGTCAGGCAGCGGGTAAGCAGGCGCGGATTCTCAATCAAATCATTGATGAGTTGTTTGAGGAGGGGAAGGAGTTCAATGAGGAGCGGTTAAAGGAGTTGTTGGGACACACGCCCTTTCAGGTGTTGATGGGGTTAATTTTGGGGATTGGGGTTTCATTGGTGGCGGGGATGATTGTGATTTAGGAACAAATTTCCCTCGTTACTTAGCTCTGCCCAGTCATTTTCTCCTGGAGGCTCCACCTCCACAAAGCAGCAGAGCTGAAATTGGCTATAATAACAGCAATCTTCCATTCATTGCGTGGGGAATCTTCCATGACTCTGACTCGAAATTCTCCGGTCACGATCAAACTTTTAAATTCAGACGAGGAAATTTTAAATCTGTGGCCAACAGATTCGGGGTATCGGATTGTGATCAAGAATAGTCAGGGAGCAGTCTATATTGTTGCCGTACACCTTGATGAAAATAAAATCCCTCGCTTCGATGGTGAACTAGAAATTTTCGTGACCTATAAAGATAGCAATCGCAACCCTTCAGAAATTAGCACCGAAATCAAAAGCCCCCAAGGAAAAATCAAGGTAACAGCCTTCTAAGCAATCAATCCATAATGATTAATGAGTCTGAAAAAAAAGGATCGAGCCATTAATGTTCGGATTGATAAACTCACCCCCTCCGAGCAAGATCGGCTGAGTGTAAAATTAAATACTTTTTTATAACTTTGCTTGTTTTACTACTTCATTTATTGCTTCCATATACTTGATAAATATATCAATGTATTGGGCGACATCACTAAACGAGATGTCATTGGCTGAATCATTGTGATGAATCACATTATTTCTTTTGTTAACTACCGTTGCTATCACATCTTTATTATCAACAAAAACCTGACTTTGAAACAAATCAATACCTAAAAGCTTAAAAAGCTTTATTGTTTTATAAGGATTAGCTGAAATTTCTTCGGAAATATCTTTTCTGCTCAAATTGATCTCGGCAAAAGCAAACTTAAGATCTTTGTCTTTTACTTCTTTTGATATTCTCCAATATAAGAAATTATGAGGAGTTTTCGATGAATTTATTCTTCCACAAATCTCTTGAGAAAAATCAAAAGCTATATCCTGTAAGTATGCTTCTAAGTAAGTACAAGCACTTACTAAATAGGCTTTCACAAAAAAATTTATGTTTTCAGAAAACAAAGGATCAATATTATTTTGAAGTACTCGATTATTAGAAGACAGTATGATAATTTTCAGATTATCTAAAAGCATTTTGTACTTTAAATAAAAATCATCATCCTGCATTTGTAACAGCCTCAAGCAACTCATTCCATTTCATTCGACGCTGTAAAACTCTCGACTTATCCTGAAGACCACCACCAAGAGTTCTTTTAAACTCATCACTTTCACATAGATCTCTATAAGCTTTTTTCAATTCTTCTCCATACTTTTGAATAACTTCTTGGGGAAGTTCTCCCACGGTAGTCATAACCAAGTCATAGTGAACTAAACCTTTTTTCTTTTTTTGGGCAACAGGATTAACAAAAGCTTCGTCACCAAATACCTTTTTGCAGTTTTCTAGTGCTCTTTTAAATCGTGAGCGAAAATCATTAACTTTGGCTTCATCGATATTAGCATTATTTTCCATAAAGTTATCGAGAAATTCTTTTAAAGACCCAGTTAAGCCAGTCAATCTCTGGTCTTCTGATATGGCAAAGTACCTCAGGACTTGCTCCTCTGGCTCTAATGAGTCTTTTATTTTTTTAGAGTTTTCTGACAAACCAAAGCGAGCTATTTCTGGATCTTCCGCCAACTCTTTTAAAAGCGAGTCAAGTGTCCCCGGATAAATAGCATGTCGTATTTCCTGATCGGACAGTTTAACCGCCCCTTGATTTAGACGAGAAAAGATTTCTCTAATTAATTTTTTTGGATTATCTTTCCTTAAAACAATGCACCTGATAGTGGTGGTTTCTAGTTCTGATTGTAAGTTTCCTAACTCTGAAAACTTTTTTCCATTTAGTTCCCGGTACGTGGTCATTCCTTCAAGGCAGAACTCATCATTTAGAAACTTATTTATTGTTGTTAAACGCTGAACACCATCAATTACTAGATGCGAGCCATCTTCAGTTTCAGCAAAATAGCAGGATGGGAGAGGAATTCTCATTAAGCACGATTCAATAAACTTTGAAGATCGACCCCATCCGTCCTTATCCCATTTGTACTTTCTTTGAAAGTTCGGGTCTAATTTTAACTTTGTAGGAATCGCATTGATTCTACTAACTAGAGTTTCAAATGGATAGTCTATAGGATACAAATTAAGAATTCTATCTTCAGTTTGATTGCTCATAATTATTTCCCTAACAAAAAACTGGGTAGACTTGATGAGTTCTAACATAGATTACTGGTGTGAAATTGTACCAGCTAAAAGCTACAAATTTTAACAAAATATGACGATTTGTTGAATAATTAACTTCCTTTGATTACTCAGTTTTCTAGATATCTTAATCCCTTTGGCTACCGCTATATTTATTAGACTGTGATAACATGGTAACTCCTTTTGGTGGTGTTTTGTCAAATACTGGCAGTATGAATCTGAGCATTATAGCCAACATTCCGCAGGTTGACAAATAATTAAAGAAGGGTCTTCACGGTTTAGGGTTATAAGAAAAGCTAATGCCACGAGTTTTCGGAGCTTTCGGGAGCCAGGCAACCTAAAAATGTAGCGAATTATACAATTTTAGTCATGAACCCAGAAGAGCCTTAAAAGGGGCATAGTAATAACTCACTTTCCGCAGGTTGACATTTTGTTTTTACTATGCATTGCTAAATGCAATCGCTGTAAGCCCTGTGGGAAGAGACTTCTGGGATTTGCCAATTTTGAAAACTCAATGAGTAGCTTAATGTTCCGTAATAATTTGAGCGGCAACATCCAAAGTCCAAACCTGCCATTTTTCAAGGCTTTCAGCAAGCAAAAAATGAATGCATACTTTAATTTATTTGTCAACTTGCGGAATATCGGTAATAACGCTCAACCGGTGGTCCCAACAGGTGAATGATCAATCGTCGCTCCTCACTGAGATTACTAATCTGCCATTTCTCTCCCAACTTCACCCAGTGTATCCCCTGGAACTTCTGCATAATCCACCGAAACGTCGACTACAGGTGTTATTTCGCAACTATCGGATAAAATGACGCTTTACAGGTTGACAAATAAACTTAAGTGTGGGTTCATTTTTTGATTCCTGAAAGCCTTATTGACCCACCCCCTTACCCACCACGATCGCCTCATAATCTTTTAAATCTAAAAACTGCGCGGTTCGCAACCGACCAATTTCCTTGAACCCTTGGGCAAGATGGAACCGGAGCGATCTGTGATTTTGAATCGGTTGCCAGACAATAAATGCTGACAAAAATACCCCCGGAAATTGGGAATAAATTGATTCATACAACAATCGCGCTACCCCCTGACCCATACAACCCCGATCCACTGCCAAAATTTGAATATAACGGTGATTTTCTTGTTGGACGAGCTGGGCAAATTGGGGGTCAACCCAATTGATATGGGCTAATAATCCCCCATAGATCCGGGGCTGAGTAATCCGTACAAACCCCGCCAGCTTTTCCGCCCCATCCACCGCCACAAAAAATTGTGTATCTTTGGCGATCGCCCCCTCCAGATCCTCAGTCGTTGTCGGCTTCAGCAAAAAACCCCGCTCAAAACTTGCACAAGCCACCCGCGCATTTTGGTTATGAATCGCCAAAATGCCAGGGAGATCATCAGCATTTGCAAAACGAACTTGATAGGACTGCATCACCTTTTCCCAAAACCATCAGCGTTATTCTAACCAAGCCTCAACCCATCCCCAACGGTTAAAATGGAGCCACGCCACACCCAGCCCCACCATGACCCCCATCGATGACTTTGATGCCACCCTTCTCGATATCGCCGCCATCCAAGGGGAACTCCACTACAAACAAGCCCAAGATGCCCTCCGTAACCTGGTTCAACACCTCGACCTCACCCCCCAAGAACAACAGGGTTTAGAAACCGAACTCACCCACCTTAGCCAAACCCTCGATAAACTCGACCATTCCGTCGTGCAGATCGCTGCTTTTGGCATGGTGGGCCGGGGGAAATCCTCCGTCCTCAATGCCCTCCTGGGAGAAAATGCCTTTGAGGTTGGCCCCCTCCATGGCGTGACCCGCACCATCGGTAATGCCAATTGGCAAGTCCAAACCGATGATCTGCAAGTCCAACGCCTTGCCCTGCCTGCGGCCCAAAATGCCCAAATTCAACTGATCGACACCCCCGGCATTGATGAAATCGACGGCAAAACCCGCGAACAACTGGCCCAACAGGTGGCCAAACAAGCGGATCTGATCCTCTTCGTCGTCTCCGGCGATATGACCCAGGTGGAATACAACGCCCTTGCCCAACTGCGGGACGTGGGTAAGCCGATGCTGTTGGTGTTTAACAAAATTGACCAATACCCCGAAGCCGATCGCCTCGCCATTTATCACACCATTTGTAACCAGCGGGTGCGGGAATTGATTTCCCCCGATGAAGTGGTGATGGTGGCGGCGGCTCCTTTGGTGGCGGTGCAGGTGGAGCGGGGGGGGAAAGTCACGCTAGAGCGGCAACGGGGCGCGGCCCAGATCATCCCCCTGAAGCTGAAAATTCTCGATCTCCTCCATCGGGAAGGAAAATCTCTCCTGGCCTTGAATACAATGCTCTACGCCACGGAAATTAATGAGCAGGTGGTACAGCGGAAGCTGGCAATTCGTCGCGAAGGGGCGGAAACTTTGACGCAGCGGGCGGTGATGGCCAAAGCCCTGGCCATTGCCCTTAACCCCGTTACGGTTCTCGACCTGCTCACCGGAGCCACCATTGATGTGGCCCTGATCCTCTCCTTGGGCAAACTTTACGGTTTAACGATGACCCAGGGGGCGGCGATCGCCCTCCTGCGGCAAATTGCTTGGGGGATGGGGGGGATTACCTTAACGGATCTGCTGACGACGTTGGGCTTAAGTGGCGTGAAAACCCTCCTAGGCGTGACGGCTCCCCTGACGGGGGGGGCGAGTTTGTTGCCCTATGTATCCGTGGCGGTGACGCAGGGGGCGGTGGCGGGAGTGATGACAACGGCGATCGCCCGCATCACCCAAACCTATTTGGCTAACGGTGCAACTTGGGGGCCAGAGGGGCCAAAAACCGTGATTCAAAATATTTTAACTTCCTTAGATGAGCAATCAATTTTGCACCGCATTAAAGACGAATTGACGGCGAAACTGACGGCCCAGCCAACAACGACGCACCGCCAGCGGGATCAAAATCAATGCGAAACTCGGTAAATTCCCCCGGCACAGATTCGACAATAATATTGCCCTGATGGACAGAAACAAGGGTTTGATGGGCTAAAGATAAGCCTAAACCCGTCCCTTCTCCCGTCGGTTTTGTTGTGAAAAAAGGATCAAAAATCTTCGGCTGATGTTCCGGTAAAATCCCATCGCCATTATCCCGCACCGTGATCCCAATCCGTCCCTCTCCTTGCCAAGTACTCACTAATAATTGCGGTTGATAATCGGGATCTAGCGCTGCTTTACGCCGCCGCTCCATCGCTTCTAAAGCATTGGTGAAAAGATTAATCATCGCTTTGGTGAAGTCCTTAGCGACTAAGGGCAATGTGGGAGTATTAGCATCGAAACTAATTATTTTATTTAACTTTAAATCCGGCATTTTTACCTGTAAATTATGCTCCACCAACTCCAACGCATTGACAATTAATTGATTTAAATCCGTCATTTCTGCCTGGCCTCCCCCTTCACGGGTATGCTCTAGCATACTATCGACAATTTGCTCAATGCGTTGGCCATTGTCGCGAATGGTTTTGAGATTATCGGTGAATTCATCCACAAGCTCACAAATCACCTCTTGACTTTCCCCCTCTAAGGGTAGATCGCCCAACTCATCCCAAAGTTCCGTCGTTAATTCTTGAGAAATGCGCGTAAAGTTAATCACAAAATTGAGGGGATTGCGGATTTCATGGGCTACGCCAGCGGTGAGGGAACCGAGGGAGGCTAACCGTTCTTGGGCGATGATTTGGGCTTGGGCGGTTTGGAGTTTTTCGAGGGTAGTTTCTAACTGGTGATTTTTTTCATCCAGGGATTGATTAGCTTCACTTAATTCCTCCGTTCGGGCGGCTACTTTTAACTCCAACGTGCGGGCATAGTCTTCAATTTGGCGATAGGATTTCAACAGATAAATCAGCATCGTAATCGCAAACTTGAGGGCCGCCCCATTTACCAAGGCTAACAACACCGGCAACAACGGCAACCACCAACTGAGCAAAAACGCCCCATAACTGCCGAAAATGAGGAGGGCGATCGCCCCGCTAAATTGCACCACCGTTCGGGCGATCGCGGGCCGCGTCAGGCCGTCCACCGTCCGCCAATGGGTAATCGCCACCGTCCCCACCCCCGCCCCTAGGAGGATTAGTAACCATTCCAAAGGATCGGGAATGGTGCGGATCGGTTGCCTTTTTCCCAAAACCGCATCCATTAAAAAACTAATAGCATTGGCATGGGCCACCACCCCCGACATTCGTTGGGGATTTTGGTAGGGGGTGGGGACAAAATCCTGCAAACTGGGGGCAACGGAACCGATTAAGACAATGCGATCGCGGAACAAATCCGGAGCAATTTCACCCTTAACCACCGCCTGCCAAGAAACCCGTTGAAATTCGTATGCTTCCGCAGGTCTTCCCCCTTGATCGGGGCCGCGATAGTTTAAAAAGATACTATAACCTTGGGTATCGGCATTATAATAACCGCCATCAAAAGATTCCACGGGTGCAAAGAGCGTTTCTCCCCATTGAATGCTGTCATTGGGGCCATTTTGAGGCTCTAGACCGGCGGTATTTTTGAGATATTGCCAAGCAATGAGAAAGCTAAAGGAAAGCAAACTTTCATCGGTTTCTTCTAAATAAACCGTTAATAACAACCGCCGCACTAAACCATCAATATCATCGGGAAAATCATTAAAGCCCACCTGTTCCGAGGGTAGATCGGGCGGCGGATCGATGGTGCGCCCTGAACCGAAATCTTCCAGGGTGGCGAGTTTAGGGACAGCTTTACGAATGCCGATTAAATGGGGGGTGGATTTAAAAATAGCCTTGAGTTGATCATAGCCTTCTTTAACCGGCACATCTCGATAGATATCCAAACCAATCACCTGAGGGTTTTGATTTTTAATCACCGTCAGCAATTGGGCCACTTCAGCATCGGAAAAGGGCCAATTGAGGGCGCGGATTTCCGCTTCATCAAAGGTGACGATGACAATGCGATCATCAGGAGGGAGGGGGGGGCGCGATCGCATCAGCCAATCATAGGTGACTAATTCCCCCAATTGCAGCAAGCCCACGCCCCGCAACAACAAAATGATTCCCGCCACACCGCCGGTAATCATCAGGTTTTGCCCCCAAGGGCGGGTGAGGCTACGGCGGAATTTGCGCCCAAGGGTAGCAAGGCTAAAAGGGGAGGACATGGTGAGAACGCTGGGAGGGTTAAATGGATACGTTAGGTGTCACTGGATTGAAAATTTGACCAGGTTTTTCCTTGGAGTACTTGGGCTAAGTCTTGTGCCGTTTGAACACCGAGATGAGCCACATTAAAATATTGCTTGCTGCCCTGCATACCGTTACGACTGTCCTTGATGAACTCAGTTTCAAAAAACTCACCCAGGAGAAAGACTCTTGCCGGATTATCACTTGTCCACCGTCGCCGCACATTTTCAATAGCTGTATTTTTTAGAGTTTGGTCTTTATGATTCTGATCGTTCTTCCATTTCATTATTACTGATGATTCGGATTCTACATCTACGACCGCTAGAATATCTGCAATTCTATCTACACGTTTGTTTCGATACATACCAAAAAAACCACAACGAGCATGGGAATAAGCTCCACCTCTTGCGGGGCATAGATAGACATGAGTAGCCAGGATTTCTTCATAACTTTTTTTACAGTTGACGACATCCAGTAACTCACGCCATGAGGGTAACAGTCCTTCTTCATCGAGGTATGCCCGCAGTTCTGACACCGTATCGACGAGGGTTTTGGGGAGATGTGGGAGTTGCAAAGCTCCGATGAAGTCCTCAAATGTGAGGGCAGCGAAACGAATTTCTCCATGATATTTTTCTTTACACAATGCTTCAACTTGGGCAAATCGTGAGTTATCACCATCTTCAAATGACCCAAGAGCGATCAGCATCTTTAATCCAGGGGAGCTTTGCTCAAGCCCGGCTAAGTGTCTTTCCAATTGTTCATCGTAAAACCAGTCCAAATTCTTGGTTTCTAGAAAAATTGTCAGTGATTTTTGGACAATTAGCCCATCAGGAACGCTTGAATTTTTCTTCTCCTGTTGCCTAAATGTAACACCAACATGATCACCAATATCCTCACCCAAAAGCGTGCTAAATACTTCTGCTAAGTAGCGAGGGTTTTCTTCGTAGAGTAATTTGAGAACAAGCAAGCAATAGTTAGTTGTTCTGTTCTCTCGTTGAGAATATCCGGAAAAGAGACTGATTGGTTTACCCATCACATTACCCGTTATACAGATTTTTACCTGTTATACAGCTTGTAAAAATAAAATGCATTAGAACTAATATATTGAGAGGGCGGACTAAAGTCCGTACTACCAACAATCATCGTTGGGGGAATGTTGCGGTGGATTGCGGGGGGGCGTTGGCTTGGCCGGGGGATGATAGAATTACAGTCTGAATCTTTGTTGATGCTTACTTATCGAGAAACACCGTGGTTCCAGTCCTAGAATCCAGCCTCACCCCCCTCACCAGTACAATCCTAGAAGCCCATCTCGCTCAGTTGACGGAGCGGATTATTGCTGGGGAACAATTAAGCCGCTCCGAGGCGATCGCCCTCACCACCATCACTGGAGAGGCGGATATTCTCACCCTAGCGGCGGCGGCGGATCGGGTGCGCCAAGCCTGTTGTGGGGATACGGTGGATCTCTGTAGCATCGTTAATGTTAAATCCGGGGGCTGTTCGGAAAATTGCGGCTTTTGCGCCCAATCCGCCCACCATCCCGGTGAAGATTCCCCCATTTATGGACTGAAATCCCAGGCGGAAATTATCGCCCAGGCCCAGGCGGCGGCAGCGGCGGGGGCGAAACGGTTTTGTTTAGTGAGCCAAGGGCGCGGCCCCAAATATAGTAAATCTAACGATTTTGCCGAAATCCTCGCCACGGTACAGGAAATCATCAAAACCACGGCGATTAAACCCTGTTGCGCTTTGGGGGAAGTCACGCCGGAACAGGCCCAACAACTGCGAGCAGCAGGCGTAACTCGCTATAACCATAACCTCGAAGCCTCCGAGGCCTTTTTCCCGGAAATTGTCACAACCCATAGTTGGCGCGATCGCGTTGAAACGATCCAAAACCTCAAAGCCGCCGGGATTCAAGCCTGTTCTGGGGGGATTTTGGGCTTGGGGGAAAGTTGGGAGGATCGGGTGGATCTTGCCTTGGCTTTACGGGATTTGGAGGTGGAATCTGTGCCGTTGAATCTGCTCAACCCTCGCAGCGGCACACCTCTGGAAACCCAGAACCCCCTTAATCCCTACGAAGCGGTGAAGGCGATCGCCATCATCCGCCTGATCCTGCCCCAACAGATCCTCCGCTATGCGGGCGGCCGGGAAACCGTGATGGGGGAATTGCAAGCCCTAGGGTTAAAGGCCGGCATTAACGCCATGCTGATCGGCCATTACCTCACCACCCTCGGCCAACCCCCTGAACAAGACCATGCGATGTTAACTGCCCTCGGCCGCAATGGCGGCGAAGCTCCGATTCCCGGTGAGTACCCAACCCCCTCCCAAGCGTAAACGCCCGCCAAGCCCCCCCAAGGGTAAGGTCAAACGGAAAAGGCGGCGCTCCCCCTCGATTTCTCCCCTTCAGCGGTTGTTGTGGGGGTTAATTGGCTTGGGGCTGATGGTGGGGGGGACATTGGTGAAGGCCCACACCCTTTGGCCGGAGGGTTGGCAGGATTGGACGGTGCGATCGCTTCAGGTCAATTGGCAGGTGGGGGCGGTGTTGCTGATTGGGTGTTTAGGGGGAGCGCAGGCCTCGCTGCTCTCGCAAATTAGCTACGTCCTCCTCGGGTTATCGGGATTGGCGATTTTCACCGATGGGGGCGGCCTCTATTACCTCCAAGAACCGGCCTTTGGCTATATCTTGGGGTTTATTCCCGGCGGTTGGCTCTGTGGGCGGCTAGCGTTTCGGTGGCGGCCCGTACAGCTTGAAAGTTTGGCCCTCAGTGCCTTGGCGGGTTTGGGCGTGATCCATCTCTGTGGCATTGTTTATCAAATCGGCTTACAGATGATCCAACTCTTGAGCCAACAAGTCCAACTCCTAGAAATGGGCGCAGCGCTCCTGCAAGGCATTTTCCGTTACTCCGTGATCCTGCTCCTGCCTCAGGGGGCATTGATTTGTGCCGTGAGTGTTTTGGCCTTTCTTTTGCGTCGCATTATGTTCTACTAAACAGTTAAGATAGCCATACCTCGCGTTTTTAATCTTTTTCCTTTACCAATGGCGATCGCATGTGGGATTTGCAAACACCTGCCGTTAAACAAAATCCACCTTCCCTGTCCCAATGGCTGTATCATGCCATTCAAGCCCCCGACTTCCGGCTTCGTATTCGCCTACGGGGCAATAATCTCCATGTGCTCCTCGAAGGCAATACTGCCCCCAGTTTGGATGCCGTTCTGCCCCCTTTACTTCAGGCCTTAGAAACAGAAACCGAGAGCTTTTATCACTTTTTTCGGAATACAGAAGATCCCCTCTATAAGCTGATTCTCTACGGGCGAAAAATGGGCCAAGACCGCCCCGCTTGGATTGAATCGATTATCTTGGCAGATTTGCAGTCTAACCTCCCCTCCACCTCAGGGGGAGCAACGGCCCCAGGGGTAGCGCTGGTTTCCAATGAAAGTTTGGCCCGCAGTGGTGCGCCGGATGCGATCGCCCGCTACCTCAGTGAATCCCTCTCCCATTTAGGCGTGAGCGTGAAAGTGTTGGTGCAAAAATTGCCCCAACTGGAGGAAGAAACAGAGGAAGAAGAATCCCCCCAACGGCGACTCTGGGTGATCTGTAGTTGCGACTATAGCCCCGATGCTTCCCTGATTGCCGAACCCATTGCCCAACAACTGCGGGAACTAGAACTTGAAGGCTTCCGCGAAGCCGTGATCCGCTCCCAAGTGAGCGGCGAAGCTGCCCCGGATTGGGTGCTACAAGTGGATCTCACCCATCCGAAAGAACTCCTGGAGCAATGGTCAAAATGGGGGGATGAACTGGCGATCAATCGCCTGCTCAATCAAGCCGTGGCCCGGGATGGCTTGCAGGTGCGGGCGATCGTCCAAGAAACCACACTGCATATTTTCTGCATCCTCCACCCCAACGATCACCTTTCCACCGACGCACCGCCGGCCAATATTGCCATTAAAGGCATTAGCCAATGCCTGAGCACAATGCGCCCCCAAGGCCTGAAAGCCGCAGCTATCTACGGCATTCAACAGCATAAACTGACGCTCCTCCACAGTGATCTCACGCCGGATCTGACGGATCTCCAAGCGGATCCCGCTTGGGTGAATTGGCTGCCCCTCCCGGCCTCCCATCAGCCGGATCTCGCCCTCTCCCCCCACACCTTAGCCCAACACAAACACCCCACCGCCTTAACGTTTCTCTTGCAACGCCTCCTCAACCCCGATATGGATGGCTTTCTGGCCACTGGGGGGATTCGGGTGAAACTTTGTTTTCGTAACCATGTACTCCATGTGATGACGGAAGCGCTGGTTTGTCCCCGTCAAACCTTGGTGGTGGGGAAGGTGGAGCCTTTTCTCGCTGCATTGCAAATTCAGGATGTTACCAGTGTGCGCATTTATGGGCGACGGGCAGGGCAATCTTCCCCCCTCTGGACGGTGGCGGTTAATTTTGAAGCCCCTGGATTGGGCGAATTGGCTTCGGAACCGGAGCCGGTGGTGACGGTGCTCAATGCCTTAGAACCTTTACCGACGGCTCCTTTGGCGGTGTGTTCTCCCCGTTGGGATCTGTGGCGATGGGTACGCTGTAGTGAGTCGCGCCTCCAACAGGCTTTTTGCCAAACGGGGATTTTCGGGACGCGCCCCGATGCGGCCTGGCAACCGACGACCCCCTCCCGATGGCAGGGGCAGCAGGGTTGGCGGGGGGCGATCGCCTGGACGTTGGTGGGGTTTGTGTTGATGATGCAGATCGACGCTTGGCTAGGGCAACAGTTACAAACCTGGGAAGTTTTAGATGAGGAGGAGGAGGCAGAGGTCTCCCTCTCTTTGGAAACGGATCTCAGCCGGGGTACGGGTAAAAGTGCGGTGAGTGCGGCCATTCTCGCCGCCGCCCGGGCCAAAAACCCCGACTTTAACAATCGCCTCCTCAATGAAAAACTCGCCCTCTATCAGGAGCGGGTGAAGCGTTCGGGGCCGCCGGATATTTTAATTGTGGGCAGTTCGCGGGCAATGCGGGGCATTGATCCCAGTGTTTTAAGTGAATTGCTAGGGAGCCGCTACGGGGCAGAGCGATCGCCCGATATTTTCAACTTTGGCATTAATGGGGCAACAGTGCAGGTGGTGGATGTGCTATTGCGGCAGATCCTCACACCGGAGCAGTTGCCGAAGATTATCCTTTGGGCCGATGGGGCGCGGGCCTTTAATAGCGGTCGCCCGGATAGTACCTTTGAGGCGATCGCCGCCTCCGAAGGCTATCAACAAATTGAGCAGGGGCAATTCCCCCCCCAAGCCCAACAAAGCAATTCAGAACCGGCGGAAATTCGCCCGAATCTTTCCTGGGCTAACCTCCAAAAATCCCTAGGGGCTGGTTATCAGGGTTTAAATCAAGACCTGCAAGATCTGGTGGGATCACGGCTTGTGCTCCATGGAGAGCGCGATCGCCTCCAAGCTTGGCTCCGCGCCCAATTCACCGAACCCGTCAGCCTCATGGAGGGCATCGATCCCGATGATCCCGACAGTCTCCTGATCAACAGCCAAGAACCCATTGATGCCGATGGCTTCCTCGCCCTCGATCTCCGCTTCGACCCCGATACCTATTACCGTCGTCATCCCAGGGTGAGCGGTGCGTATGACAACGACTACTTTAATTTCGACCTCACCGGCCAACAGGACGAAGCCCTTCAGCAATTATTGCGCTATCTCAACCGCCAACGGGTGGATCTGGTGTTTATCAATCTCCCCCTCACCCAAGACTATTTAGACCCGATTCGCGGCGAACATGAAGCGGAATTCGTCAGCTATATGCGGGACATGGCCCGTCGCTCCCGGTTCACGTTCCGCAATTTATCCCAACGGTGGCAAACGGAATATGATTTCTTCTCCGACCCCAGCCATCTCAACCGCTACGGAGCGCAACAGGTTTCCGTCCATCTCGCAGAAAAAGCGCAAATTCGTTGGGATTTAAAACTGGAATAATCAGCAATCCCCGTAGGGGCGAAAAATTTTTCGCCCTCCCCGGTTTTCTTGGATTTTGGATTAATTGGAGTGCGATATGGTTTCATCAGAATTGATCTCAACCTTGAGAGAGTTGAGTCGTTCAGACAAGTTTTAGTTCATGCAACTTCCGCTCTCTGAAATTGCTCAACAGGAAACCGACCTCATTAAACCAGAACAGGCTTATCCCGTGTGGTCGCCCTATGGTGCAAACGAAGCAGCAGATACGATGTTAAAAGTTTTACAATCTACCCCTACTCAAGATCATGCAGAATTCTGAGTAGGGGCGAAAAATTTTTCGCCCCCACGCCTATCCATTCCCGGATTCCATATTAAACTTGAGCAGCGGGGAGGGAGGGCTTCACCACTGGCTGCACCGTTTCCGGTAAATCCTCCAACAACAACTGACGAATTAACCGCGCCGCCACTCGCTCCACCAAACCATTGGCAATGCGGTAGCCCATTTCCTGCATCTCCTGTTTCGCCAGTAAATCCGGCAATAGGGGCAGCACCGCCATCGGGTCAAACCCTTGGGTTTCCTGGAGAATTTCCCAAATATTTTTTAAATGGTCGAAATTATTCGTGCTTTTGCCATTTAGCTCCGGCGGCATTGCCATCGGCTCTAAACCGATTTGTTGCCGTAGCAATGCTGAAAAATTAAACAGCGTCCGTCGCCCGTAAAGATCCACAGATTGAATAATTTCCTCCGCTAGCCGCTCGCGAATAAAGGCCCCCCGTTCAGAAAAGAGAAAATCTAAGGTTTGGGTTAACACCTTTTCAAAATCATAATCCGCAGAACTGCGGGCATTGCGCAGCAAATTTTCTAAGCGATTCCAGCGAAAACTCCCATCTTTAAACAGTAAATCCTTGAGGGAAGCCCGCAGTTGGGGAGCAGGATCCGTGAGTAATCGCTTGGCAATATAGGGATAGGCTTTACTGAGTACCTTAAACTCTGGCTCAATACTAATCGCTAACCCTTCCAATGTTACCAAGGAGCGAATAATTAAAGCATAGTAGGCCGGCACACGAAAGGGAAACTCATACATCATTTCCGACATTTGATCGGTGATGCTTTTAAAATTTAACTCCGCCACACTGGCCCCTAAAGCATTGCCAAACACATTGGCTAAAGCCGGAATAATCGGGGTAACATCGGTATCCGGTGTGAGGAAATCCAGATGAATATAATCTTGGGCGAGGGCTTCAAAATCCCGATTCACCAAATGCACCACTGCTTCAATGAGGCCGTAGCGTTGATAGGGTTGAATCCGGCTCATCATGCCAAAATCCAGATAGGCGAGCTTGCCGTCGGGGGTGGCCAGGAGGTTGCCGGGGTGGGGATCGGCGTGGAAAAAGCCATGTTCGAGGAGTTGCCGCAGGGAGCAGGCTACGCCTACTTCCACTAAATGGGTGGCATTAATCCCCTGAGCTTGGACGGCGGGAAGGTTCGTGAGTTTTGTGCCTTCGATCCATTCCATGGTGAGGACGCGGCGGCCGGTGTAGTCCCAATAGATGCAGGGAATATAAATTTCCGGGAGATAACTATAGAGTTGGGCGAATTCTTCAGCGTTGCGCCCCTCTTGGCTATAGTCCATTTCTTCAAAAATGCGCCCGGCAAATTCATCGGTAATCGCGATTAAATCACTGCGAATCCGCTTAATATTGGCCTGCGCCCACAGGGAAAGACTCCGCATGATGTAGACATCGAGGGTAATGCGGCGAATCAGGTCGGGGCGTTGGACTTTGACGGCGACGGTTTCCCCGGTTTTGAGTTTGCCTTTGTAGACTTGGCCGAGGGAGGCGGCGGCGACGGGGTTGGCGGAGAGTTCCGCATAGATGGCTTCGGGGCGATCGCCTAATTCCTCTTCAATAAACCGAAAGGCGATCGCATTATCAAAGGGGGGCAGTTGATCCTGAAGTTTCGCCAACTCCTCCATATAGTAGGCGGGAACCAGATCAGGGCGGGTGGATAAAGCCTGCCCCACCTTGATATAGGTGGGCCCCAGTTGAGTAATAATTTCCCGGAGATGCACCGCCCGCCGTTGCCGGTTCCGCACCGCCGATCCAGTCAATTTATCCCACCAGAGCCGCCAACCAAACCAGAGAAAGGGAATAATGATGTCCAGCAAACGGCCCAAAACCTGGAAGGGACGACGACGATAAAAGCTCATGATCCCATCGGGATCATAATGGCCAATTTCCCGCTGCATCGGGTCAGCGTCGCTGGGAACGGTGAATTGTTTCTGGAAAGGAGAGAGAGAAGCCTCGGCCATGGGATCTGGGGTGCGGATTAGGAACTTGCAATATATTGTAACAATTCCCTCCCCCTCCCCTCAGGCGAGATCCCCGATCCCCACCCGCTGGTTTTGCAAATAGGCATACCAATCCACCATCCCGACCCCAGTTTTCGCCGATACGGGGAAAATCGTCGCTGTCGGGTTAATGGCTTGCACATTGGCGAGAGCCATAGCCTGATCAAACCCCACAGCTTCGGCAATATCTAACTTCGTGAGCAACACCACATCCGCCGATTTAAACAGCGTCGGATATTTCAAGGGCTTATCCTCCCCTTCCGTTGTCGAGAGCAACACCACCCGCAGCGTTTCCCCCAGATCATAGGCGGCGGGACAGACGAGATTGCCGACGTTTTCAATGATCAGCAGTTGTAGCCCATCGAGATCTAAATGTTGGGCGGCGGTTAACACCATATCGGCCTCTAAATGGCAGAGGGTTCCCGTCGTGATTTGAATACTGGGAATCCCCCCAGCGCGGAACCGTTGGGCATCGTTATCGGTTTCGAGATCCCCAACGACTACGCCACAGGCTAGCCCCACATTTTGGGCAGTGGCCTGTAGCAATGTGGTTTTGCCTGAACCGGGGGAGGAAATCACATTCAACACCAACAGGTTTTTGGCGAGAAAATAGCCGCGATTGCGTTCAGCAAGGCGATCGTTTTTGGCAAGGACGGATTGGGTGAGATTGAGGGTACGGGGTTGGGAATGCTCAGGGTTGTGATCATGGCGGTGACGATGGCCATGGGAATGCTTCGGGTTTTGGCCGTGATCCTGATGATCATGGTGATGGGTGTGATCCGGCGTGAGGATCGTAACACCGTTTTCGCTAACGCAGCCGCAGGTTCCACACATGATTTAAGAGACCTCCAAAGATTTGAGTTGAATTTCGCGCCCGGTGAGGGTTTGACTGACGAGGGTTTGACAGGTGGGGCATTCATAGATCCAATCTGGGGGGGAAAATTGGGTCTGGCATTGAGGGCATTGGCAGGTGACGGGGATCGTTTCGATCGCCAACTCCGCATTTGCGGCGATCGTCCCCTGGATGGCCACATCAAAGGCAAAATGCAAAGCATCGGGGACAACCCCAGAAGCGGCCCCGATCGCCATCGTTAAGCGGTGAATCTGCCGGGCATTTTGAGCCTCAGCATTGCGGAGGGCAATGGCCAGGGTTTCCGCCATTAAGCTGAGTTCGTGCATGGGGTTGCCTGGGGGGTGAGGGTGGTTTCAAGCCAGGCGATCGCCTCCTCCATAGCCTGCTGTGTCATCGCCGAAAAATGCTCCCCAAAGCTAAAATCACCAGCCGGGATCAACAACCAGGAGGCTTCCGGTATCCGGCCATAGAGTTGTTTCGTCAAGCTTAACAACAGCGGCGGCGTAAGGTGATGGCCGAGGGGGGTGAGGTGGTCATCGGCTTGAATCGGTTGAATGATCACGGGATGGTGGAGGGCAGGTTCCGGCACAGCATAGGCATCAATGAACCATACCCGTTCAACGAGGGCCAACGTCAGGGCCAGTTCCGGCGTGAGTTGATGACAGGCTTCAACCTGTAGGTGGGGGATCTGCCAATCCGCCACGGTTTGGGCGATGGCCTGACCCACCCCATCATCACAACGGAGCGTATTTCCATAACCAATCAGCAATCGGGTCATGTGGTGCAACAAACTAAGCTAGTTCTAGCCTAAAAGGGAATTGCATCCTTATCCCAATTCCTTAGAATCTCTTTAACCTTGGGATGGATGGCAACCGCACATTTATGGAATTGCGCCTCAGCAACTTGTGGGAAGAGTATCTTTACTGTTCACGATGGGAATTTTGACAATGACCGTTGCAACCTGGATCTGGCTACTGGTGGGCTTAACCCTCTGCGCCCTAGAATTCATTCTGCCGACGAAACCACAATTGCGTTTTGCGGCTCTCTTTCCCGGTCTGCTGGCCTTGATTATTTTCTTCTTTGTCTGGCGCTATAGCTTTTTTATCGATCAGCCCCAGTTACAAATTTTGTATTGGATGACCCTCTCCATGGTGTCGGTGATTTGGATCCGCCCGATGTTGTTTCCCAGAACAGGCTATCGGGAAATTGTCACCACTGAGGCGGTCAGCTTAACGGCCTTTCAGCCCGGTGAACTGGGGCGGGTGCTCTATGAGGGGGTATCTTGGCCAGCACGTTGTGAGCCAGGGAGTGGGGCCATTGCTCCCCAACAGACCCTCTACGTTCTCGCTCAGGAGGGGAACACGCTGATTGTCACCCCCAAGCTCGATCCCTAAGGAGGGGCGACAATGTTTCGCCCCCAGGTTGGCGGTGAGGACGTTCGGCCGAGCCATCGGAGGAGGAACTTAGGCGGCTAAGGGTGCTTCGCCTTGGAAAAAAGCCACTGGCCCACCATAGGCCCGCTTGAGGATGTTTTCCTCAAAAACCATCGGGCGCGGCCCCGCCGCAATGAGTTCCCGATTGAGGACGATTAAATCTTGAAAATGGGTGATGGATTCCCCTAAATCGTGGTTAACCACTAATACGGTTTTACCGGCGTTGGCCAATTCTTGGAAAATTGTGAAAATAATCGCCTCAGTTTTTTGATCCACGCCGACAAAGGGTTCATCAAAACAGAAAATTGCTGCCTCTTGGGCGAGGGAGCGGGCTAAAAACACCCGTTGCTGTTGACCGCCGGAGAGTTGCCCAAGGGGGCGATCGCCATAGTCCCCCATCCCCACCCGTTCTAGGGCGGCTCGGGCCGCTTGGCGACTCCTGGGGGAAAAGCGTCGCCCCCAACCCGTTTGCCGCACCCGTCCCATTAACACCACATCCCACACGGTGACGGGATAAGTCCAATCGATTTGGCTGCGTTGGGGGACGTAGGCGACTTGCGCCAATTGTTGCTGGAGGGGGCGGCCGTTGTAGTCAATCTGGCCGGTGGTGTGGGGGATGAGGCCGAGCATGGCTTTAATCAGGCTACTTTTACCGGCTCCATTGGGGCCAATAATGCCGGTGACGCGGCTGGGAAAAATCTCTAAGCTAATATCCCGCAGCGCTTCAACGGTGCGGTAACGAACGGCGAGGTGTTGGATGGAGAGGGTGCGATCGCTCATGGCTTGGCGGGTGGGATTCCAACCCTAGCCTAACAAAAAATGAAAACAATATGATAAAGCTTGGTGCGATCGCACCGAGGACATTGATCCAGAATTGAGGCGGAGAACAGAGCAGCGTGGGGGCGTTGGCGTAAACCTGCCGGAGGCACAAAAATTTTTCGCCCCTACATCAAGGAATGGTCAAGGCTCACAAACTCAATAAACAAAATTGAAGGGGTGATCTTGATCTCCCTATACCCTCAGGCCGTGGGTTTGGTTGGAAGCACGATAAAATAAGGGGAATCCCAAGGCTTCTGAAATGTGATCAAAACGATTCCTAAACAGCCTGAAGGCCGCTCCCGCCATCGGTGGTGGTCGAGACACATTCATTATTACTACTATCGACTGTTGCGCCTCCAGGATAGCCCAGAGGCGATCGCCCGTGGGGCCACAGTGGGTGTATTTTGGGGGTTCTTCCCCTTTTTCGGGTTACAAATGGTGCTAGCAGTGATGACAGCCACTCTAGTACGGGGCAATCGCTTGGTAGCGATGGCCACAACTTGGGTGAGTAATCCCTTCACCTATGTACCCATCTATGCCTTTAACTTCCACGTCGGCCAAATCCTGCTCCGCTTCCAAGATATCGACCTTACTGATGTGGATTGGACATCTTCAGACCTGTTTTATTTAGGGGGCAAGTTTGCCCTAACGTTGGGGCTGGGCTGTTTTGTGGTGGGGAGTATTGTAGCGATGCTCACCTACAGCTTGACGGTTCCGGCACTGTATCGGTTGCGCCGGCTCCGTCATCATCGTCGTTGTCGTTCCCGCCGTTAAGCGGGGGTCAGTTGCAGGATCAAGCTGCGGCGGTCAAAGGTTTGGACGGTGGCGGCTTTGCCTAAATCCGCCACGACCCGTTCTAGGAGTTGCGCGGCGCGATCGCGGTGTTGGTGTTCCCGACCCCGGAGGCGGACTTGAAACTTAACGGGATTGCCCTGCTCTAACCATTTAATCGCCCGGTCAATGCGCACGGTATAGTCAGAATCCCCCACATTGGGGCGCAGTTTCACCTCTTTGAGGGTGGGCTTTGAGGATTGGCGCTGGCGTTTTTTCTGTTGGTATTGATGTTTGCCATAGTCCAAAAGCTTGGCGACGGGAGCTTCTTTACTATCGGAAACGACGACGAGATCAAGACCCACTTGCTTGGCGAGGAGAAGGGCCTCACTGGTTTCCGTTAGGCCCCGGTTATTGTTTTCATGGTCGATCAGCAGCACATGGGTGGATCTGATCTGATGGTTCATGGGTTGTTTTATAGCGATAGTCCTAAGTCTCCAAATGAAAAAATAAGGGGAATTTATCCCTAGCGTAACGCAGTCTTTCCCCATCGATCTCTATCCAGCGTCAGATCATGCCTAAATATTCATATTTTTTTAAAGTTTAGGGCGATCGCCCTCCCCTTAGCAGTGGGGAGCCTTGGGAAGTTCTGTAACAATTGCTACCTTTTTTGTAACAAATGGGTTTTTGAGATGGGGCGAAGTGATATCTTGAGAACATGGCTGAAGAGATAAAACCATTCCCAAAGCATCGAAGGAGTTTATTATGTTAAACCAATCCCGCAAAGAAATCCTCCAAAACACCGCCGCCAACCACCGCGACAATCTCCGCAAGAGCTTACAGCGTCGCCTCGAAGCTGCCCGTTCTTCCGGGAATGACGATTTGGTGCGCAAACTAGAAGCGGAAGCCGAGTATTTAGGGATGAACTAGAAGAGATCCCCCCCTGCCCCCCCTTGAAAAAGGGGGGGTTTTGCATTTAACCCCCTTATTAAGGGGGTCGGCGTAGCCGGGGGGATCGTGAGCCTCAGTGCGAAGAGAGATCCCCCCTGCCCCCCTTGAAAAAGGGGGGGTTTGGTTTTCAGTGATCCGCAAGGAGCCAGAAGCCGGTGAAGGTGATGGCGGAATCGTCGGGTTGGATTAATAGGAAATGGAGGCCGTGGCTGGTTTGGCGTTGCTGCTCGTAGTGGGCGGCTCCTTGGGCCATTTCCCCATCGGCAAAGGTGACGAAGACAAAGCGATCGCTCAATCCTGCCTCTAAAATCAATCCCCCTGATTCCCCGACTTCCGTGGGGATGTAGTGGAGGGCGAAGGGTTGGACTTGATCGAGCCATTGGGCGAGGGAGCGCGATCGCCTCCCCCCATAAACCACAACTCCAGGGATGGGGGTGGTGATGCTCAATCCTTGGGCGAGGGGATCGCGGGCAATGTGTCGGTAGGGAATGGGGCGATCGCGCCACAGTTCCCAATCTCCGGCGGGGAAGGAGGCAAACCGCCATTGTTCGCCCCAGAGTTGTTCGGGGATGGCTTGGGGGGGTGGGGAGGGGATTTGGAGGAGGCTGGGGCCAAAGCGTTGGGCGAGGTGGGCTTTGATGGCGGGGGTGTGGCGGGTGGGGATGACGTTCAGGTTGAGGGGTTGGGCCGCGGTGGTGAGGAGGCCGAGGGCTTCGGGGCGAAAGAGGGCGAGGGTTCCGGTGATGTCTGCCTGTTGGAGTTGGGCGGTGAGCCAAGGGGCATTTAAGGCGCTCTGTTCAATGGTTGCGTCAATTGCGATCGTGCCGGTGGCGTTACAGAGGCAAAAATACCAACGGTTTTGTTCTGTGGGGTGGCGGTAGAGGTCTCCTTGCCAATTATCAAGCATTGTTCAATCCTCAAGGGGCAGTTTTGAGCATAACTGAAAACTGCTAGAAACTGGGTTGCCGCTATTCCCTCGTTTCCCCTGACAACAACTAGAAACCGGGTTGCGCTCTTCCCTCGTTTCTGCCTGGACTCGCACAAAAACCCGGTTTCTTATCTTGTAGAGAAGAAAGGTTCTG
This sequence comes from Spirulina sp. CCNP1310, assembly GCF_034932185.1. NCBI lineage: Bacteria > Bacillati > Cyanobacteriota > Cyanophyceae > Spirulinales > Spirulinaceae > Spirulina > Spirulina sp. CCNP1310. The sequence continues at coordinate 87,254 of NZ_JAYGHW010000004.1, forward strand.
TCCCTTGGCTATCATAAAAGGATGGCTGGTTGGGGATAAAAGCGATGTCGTTACAGCGGTTGGCGGTGTTTGGTGGGTTGACGGTGGCGGGTTTGTTGTGCGGCGGTGCGCCGGGGATTGTGCCGATTTTGGCGGCGGCGGGGAGTAGCGTCACGGGCGGGGTTGCCGCAAATGAGTTGGGGGGTTTGCTTGATCGCCTCCGTCGGAGTGGGGATGATCTGAGCAATCACGATTTAACGAAGGCGGTGGGGAGGGCGATTGGTCGTAGCATTTTGGGGTTTGCTCAAGATCACCTTGAGGAGATTGAGAACAAGGCACTCCAAAAATTAGGGAAGGATTTACCGGAAATTTGGCCGTCATTTGTCAAGCCGCTTGTTACAGAGCAGACGTTACTGAAAGAAATTCAAGAGGCACAACTGACGGCATGGCTTACCGATCCTGAGGCCCAGCGGGGTCTTTTAGCTGTCTCAGAATGGGAAACAGCGATTACTCAATATTTTTGTCCATCGGTTGATATTGAACTCAAGCGGGACACAGTGAGGGATTTGGCTGCCCATTTACAAAATACTTTTGCGTTTGCGTTGCGGGAGGTGTTGAAGGCGGATTTTGAAACGGGGGGGAAGGCGTTCGCAGGGATGACGCTTTCGATGTTGGGGGAAATTTTAAAGACGGTGCAGGGGTTACAGTCGGCGGGAAATGGTAGCATTTCGCAGGATTTGGTGGATCAGATTCAGGCGCGATATGAGGCCCTGCACCAAAATCAGACGGTTTTTTTACAAGCAATTGCGGCACAAATTGGCCGCGATCTAGCCGATTTAAAGGCGGGTCAAACCCTGATCATTGACAAAATTGATGCGTCAACGGAACGAATTTTAGAGGCGATCGCCCAACAACCTCAACCCGCACCGCGCCCCCCAATCATCCAAAACGAACCGCGCCCCAAGGCTACCCATTGGCAGGGACGGGACGCAGAACAAGCGCAGCTTAACGCTTGGCTAGATGATGAAAATACGAAACTCTCCGGGTTGATTGCGATGGCGGGGATGGGTAAATCAACGCTGGCGGTGAAGGTGTTTGAGGATCGCGCCGATTTTGTGGGGAAAGGGTGGTTTGATTTGGGGTTTGCGCCTCGGTTTGATGGGGTGGCGCGATCGCTGTTGGACAAGTGGGGGGAGATTCCCCGTGATGTGTTGGAGCGGATGTCATCGGAGCAATTAACGGATGAATTGATCGCGCTGTTGCAAAATGAGCGGTTTTTATTGGTGTTGGATAATTTGGAATCGGTGCTGGATCAACCGGAATACGTCACGTTTTTGCAGCGGTGGGCGAATGGGGGGCGACGTAGTGAGGTGTTGATTACGTCTCAGCAGGAGCCGGAGATTGATCAAGTCTGTCCGGCTTGGTGTGTGTTGTCGGGGTTGGAGTCGGAGGAGGGGGCGAAGTTGTTGGCGGCGTTGCGGATTACGGAGCAGGAGCCGGGCAAATTAGAGGAGTTTTCGGAGTTGGTGGATGGGCATCCGTTGACGTTGACGCTCACGGCGGGGTTATTGAATAGTCAGGGGTCGCGGCAGCGGCAGAAGTCGATTGAGGAGTTGCAAAGTCCGGAGTTTGGCGATCTGTTGTCGCGGTTGGCGGGGCAGCATCGGAATCAACGGGTGCAGTTAACGGCGGTGTTGGCGGCCAATTTTGAGCGGTTATCGCCACGGGAGCGGGAGGTGTTGACGCGGTTGGCGGTGTTGCGGGGGTCGTTTGGGGAGGATGTGGTGACGGCGGCGGAGTCGGGTTTGTTTTGGGGGTTGGTAAATCGGGGGTTATTGATGGATCAGGGGGGTGAGGGGGTGACGGTGTTGCCGTTTGTGCGATCGTATTTGTTGAGCCAAGTTGATGATCTTGCGCCGTTACATCGTTGGGCGGTTGACTATTACGACGCTCGGAAAAAGCCCTATCCTTGGGATGTGTTTGAGGCAGATCGAGAACGAGAATTGGCAGATGTGCAGGCGTATTTAGAACTCTTTCATCATCATTTTGAGCTTGGGGAATATGAGCAAGCCTTTGATTTGATTTATGACGGTAAAAGCCAACGAGAATCGGTCGATGATTTTCTTGATTTGCGAGGTTTTCAACAGGAACGGATCGCGCTTTATGAACCATTGATTGAGGTGTGGTGCGATCACATCCACTTGCGTTATACATTATCTCTCGATTATTTAGGTCATGCCTATGATTCTTTAGGAAATTACACACAATCTATAAAATATCAAGAATTCTCTTTGGAAATTAAACGCCAAACCGGGAACAAATTAGGTGAGGCTAATTCCCTGAGTGATTTGGGTAATTCATATGATTCATTAGGCAATTATGAAAAAGCAATTGACTACCACAAAAAGTCTTTGTTAATTGCTCGCGAACTCAATGATGAGCGAGGAGAATCTGCCGCTTTAGGAAATACAGGAAATGCTTACTATACTTTGGGTAAACTACACAAAGCAATTGATCTTCATGAACAGCACTTAAAGCTTGCTCAAAAAATTAAAGATAGGCAAGGAGAAGCAGATGCTCTGAATAACTTGGGAAATAATTATTATCAATTAGGAGAATTAGAAAAAGCTCTTGACTATTGGATACAATCTTTATCTATAGATCGTCAACTTAAAAATAAACAAGGAGAATCTATTTCTATAGGTAATATAGGCAATATATATAGTAGTTTTGGTGATCAAACAAAAGCTATTGAACACCATAAAATATCTCTCGAAATCGCTGAAACAATTAAGTATTATCAGGGGCAAGTCACTGCTTTGGGTTGTTTGGGAGATGATTATTACTTATTAGAAGAATTCCAGAAATCCATTGATTACTATAAAAAGCAATTGTCTATTTCTAAAAAAATAAAATACAAGAAAGGGGAAATGCTTGCTTTGGAAAATCTAGGTTATGCCTACAATTCCTTGAGAGATTTCAATCAAGCTATTTACTACCACGAAAAATCTCTAGCCATTACACAGCAGATCAAAAATAGCTCACGAGAAATGAAATTACTTTTAAAGCTTTTCCCTCTTTATCTAAAAAGCTGGAAATTCAAAAAAATCTTTGCTGTCATTTTGGATATCACAAAAAACGACAAAAATCTTTCTTTAAATTCCCTACCCTATCCCCAATGGCTCAAACGCCTGATCACATTTGTCCAAACAGAAAAAGAAAAAGGCACAGCCCAATTCATTCTCCTCTGTATTCTAGGTGCATTGGCCTTTCCCCTTGCCTTCATCTGGATCGTGCTGCTGACCCTGTGGCGCATCCTCCGCCGTCCTGTTTAACCCCTAAAACTCACATTTTTAATTCCAAACCCCATGCAAAACACCCTCAACATTGATGAAACCCTACTCGCTGAAGCCCTCGCCCTCAGCGACAACCAAACCACCGAAGACATCATTAAAACCGCCCTCCAAGAATACATCCAACGCCGCCGACAACTGCAAATCATCGAACTTTTCGATACCATTGACTACGACCCAGACTATGACTACAAACAGCAGCGCAAGATATCATGAATGTTATTGTTGATACCTGTATTTGGTCATTAGCTCTGCGTCGTCAGTCTAGTGAGACCAACATAATTATTAAGCGTCAAATAGAAACACTAATTCGCAATAACCAAGTCGTCATGCTTGGCGTAATTCGTCAGGAAATTCTCTCTGGTATTCGCCAGGATAACCCATTCCTCAAACTCCGCGATTATTTACGCGCTTTTTCAGATTTTCCTGTGACAATAAAGGATCATGAAAATGCCGCAAAATTGTTCAATATTTGCCGTAAAAATGGCATTCAAGGCTCAAATACGGATTTCCTGATTTGTGCTGTTGCTCAAGCTAATAACTTTCAGATTTTCACAGTTGATCGTGACTTTGAGCAATTCAGTAATCATATTGGCATCATCAAATATGACCTCACCGAACCATAGTTAAAAATGCTAAAAACTTATCCCCTATTCACCCAAGTTAGTCTCACCCAAGACCTCCCCGAACATAACCTCAAACAAGGACAAATCGGCACAATCGTGGAACATTACCCCATGAGCGATGAAGAAGACGGCTACAGCATCGAAGGCTTCAATGTGCCTCAAGTCACCATCGAAGTCTCCGCCTCACAAATTATCCCCCACAACCCGCAAGCGCGAGAACTGGTCATCCTCACCAAACTCCGTCAACTCTCCCCCACCCAACAACAAAACCTCGAAGACTATCTCGACTTTCTTCTCCAACGGGAAAAAACAACCCTACCCTAACCCAAATAAAATAAACCATACCATCACAATTTAATGGTCAATGGAAGATTAACTAAAATTCCCCACCCATTCACACTCAAAACCCCATGCAAAACACCCTCAACATTGATGAAACCCTACTCGCTGAAGCCCTCGCCCTCAGCGACCACCAAACCACCGAAGACATCATCAAAACCGCCCTCCAAGAATACATCCAACGCCGCCAAAAACTACAAATCATCAAACTTTTCGACACCATTGACTACGACCCAGACTATGACTACAAACAGCAGCGTTATACTGTCTCCCAAACGCTGCAACCTTAGCATTATCCTTTCAATCTCAATAGAATAAAATCAACACTCTGAGCCTAGAAAAAATGTCCATTCAATACATCACCAACGAAAACGGCCAACGGGTTGGCGTGATGCTCGACCTCGCCACCTACGAACAACTCACCCATCCCCTCACCAACGACCCAGAATGCCTGCTCAACATCAGCCCCGCCGAACTCCAAGCCTTCGCCAATATCGAACTCGCCCTCAACAGTCAACAGACCCTCAACACCCTTCTGAGCAAAAATAATCAAAGCAGCCTCACCCCAACAGAAACCCAAATCCTTGATGAATTACTCGAACAAATCGATGCTCTAGCGCTGCTTAAAGCCCGTGCTAAATATACCCTTCAGCGCCGCCAAGAACTTGAAATAATGCCATGACTTATATTTCCCTGGCTTTGCGCGATCGCGTGCGTCAGCATTTTCGTGAACTATGCGCCTACTGTCACACCGCACAAACTCTCGCTGTGACTACGTTCGAGATTGAACATATTATTCCTCAATCCGTGGGGGGCAAAACCGAATTTGATAACCTATGTTTAGCCTGTCCCACCTGCAATCGCCATAAAGCCGCCCGTCAAACTGCCCTTGATCCGGAGACACAAACAGAGCGATCGCTGTTCCACCCTCATCAACAAATCTGGAATGAACACTTTGTCTGGCAAGAGGGAGGGAGTCAATTACAAGGTTTGACCCCTAACAGTAGAGCCACAATTCATCTCCTCAAAATGAACCGTCCACAATTAATCAAAATTCGTCAACTTTGGATTAAACTCAACGAACATCCCCCCGAAGGAGATTTACTTCAACTGTAGGTTAAGCTGATATGGGTTTAAATTTCTGGGCTGATCCCCTTACCACAAGGGTTTCAGAGGTCAAAACGTGCAGTTTAGATAGTGATCAGCTTAAAACGAACAACTCTCTACCAAAAAAATCACAATTACCGGCCCTTCAGCACCCAATGGCGCACCCCAATCCCCAGCATCATCCCCAGGATTAACACCGACCAAAACGCTAACCCCGACACCGTTTCTAACCCACTGATTAAATTCATGCCAAAAATGGAAGCTAAGGCAGTGATGGGGAGAAATAGCGCCGCGATGATGTTGAGGCGATCGCTCGCCCCCAACGCCGCCAAACTTAACTCCGTCTGCTCCTCAGCCCGCCGGGCGATACTATAATTCATCGCGTTACTCGTACTTTCATACAACAGGGCCAAACTGCGATTAATTTCATCAGCCCAATCCCGCAAATCGATTAAATCCGGATCATCGGGAATCCCTTCCCGCGCCGCCTGCAATGTGCTGTAGAGATTTTCACTGGCACGACGCAGGGGAGCCATGGTTTCCAAAAGTTGGAAAAAATCGGCAGCAGTTTGGGCCTGGGCATAGGCATCGCTTAGGGTGTTTTCCGCATCACTGTAAGCTTGCAAATGCTTAATCAAGGGCTTTAAACCATATTGACCGCCACTACTTTGCCATTGGCCAGAGGGCGATCGCCAAAAAAATACCGCCCGCCGCTCCGAATCCTGAGCTTGGGGGGCAGCATGGAGCACCAAAAGCAAATGCCCTTCGGCCACCATCGCCCGTTGTTTCCCGGCACTGCGTTGGCCCAAGCGGTTTTTGATTGTTGTGGGCAAGGCCCAAGAACTGGGAAGTTTACTCATCGTGATTTAACATAAAGTTTTAAATCCAGCTTGATTAAAATGCCGATCAAAAGTCAAGGCCATGTTAATGTTTCTTTCCTGCATCACGATAAATGAGATACAATCTACCAGACCCCAGGTTTGATCGCGTCTATTTTTATACAAATCAAATCCTCGATCAAAAAGTCCTGGAGTTAAACGGATAATTTTCACATTTTCTGATTCAAAAAAATCTTCAATAATCTGAATTGCTTCCGATTTATAGCGGCGAGATAAAGCATTAGAGATTTCAAGAATGACTGCATCAGTAATGACCAGAAGTTGACTATCATACTCATCAGCAATCGATAAAGCTTGTTGATGATATTGATCTCGAACATTTACCAATGCAATAATGAATGATGTATCAACAAATATTTCAATCGGCATCAATCCCTTTTTCTCCATCTAGATATAAATTGACATTGGTCGCAAAATCAACAGGCCCTTCAATTTTTACTTTTTTTAATTTTGTAAATAAACTGTCGTTTTTGATGGAAGAAGATTGTGAAAAGTTTCTGATCATTTCATAAAGTTCTGTTAGCTTGTCCTCTTCTATATTGGCAATTTCTTGATAAATCAATTGTTTGATATTCATGATTTTTTAAGTAAAAATTAGAACTACGTTGAATTTGTACAATTGCACTGAAGCAGAAACTCACTGTCGGCTTGCAAGCTGCCCCATCAAAAACATTGGCCAAGGGACGCTCTCCAACTCCCCCCCATTTTAGGCCAACCGCTAGAAAATCCACCCCAGTCCGCTATCACTCAACAGAGCGAAGAACACGGGGGAGCATTAGACTAGATACGGCCCTCTTTTGTAAAATGCCATGAGCGAACCGAAAAGCTACAAAGACACCGTTAACTTGCCCCAGACCGATTTTAATATGCGGGCCAATGCCGTCGCCCGTGAGCCGGAACTGCAAGCCTTTTGGCGGGAAACCCAGATTTATGAACAGCTAGCGGCGGAAAATCCGGGCGATCGCTTCGTCCTCCACGATGGCCCCCCCTACGCCAACGGCACGCTCCACATGGGCCACGCCTTAAACAAAATTCTCAAAGATATTATTAATAAATATAAACTCCTCCAGGGCTACAAAGTCCGCTACGTCCCCGGTTGGGACTGCCACGGCCTGCCTATTGAATTAAAAGTTATTCAGACCCTCAGCCGAGAAGAACGCCAAAGCCTTAGCCCTTTGGAATTGCGCCAAAAAGCGAAAGAGTTTGCCTTGGGCATCATCGATAACCAGCGGGAAGGCTTTAAACGCTTTGGCATTTGGGGGGATTGGGAGAATCCCTATTTAACGCTCAATCCCGAATACGAAGCGGCGCAAATTGGCGTATTTGGGCAAATGGCCCTCAATGGTTACATCTATCGCGGTTTGAAAGCCGTCCATTGGAGTCCTAGCTCTAAAACCGCTTTGGCAGAAGCGGAACTCGAATATCCCGATAATCACGTTTCCCAGAGCATTTACACCGCTTTCCCCATCACCAGCCTCGCATCCACGGCCAACCTTGGGGAATTCCTGCCGGATTTAGGCGTGGCGATCTGGACGACGACCCCCTGGACAATTCCCGGCAACCTGGCCGTTGCCGTCAATGGCCAGCTTACCTATGCTGTTGTCGAGGCGGCTGAACCGCTTTGTGGTTGCCGTTATCTGATTGTGGCCTTAGATTTAGTGGCAACCCTAGCGGCTAAATTTAAAACGGAACTGACTGTTAAAACCACCGTGCTAGGGGCAGCGTTGGAGCATTGCACCTATCGCCATCCCCTCTTTGACCGGGAAAGCCCCGTCGTGATTGGCGGCGATTACATTACCACGGAATCCGGGACGGGCTTAGTCCACACTGCCCCCGGCCATGGTCAGGAGGACTTTATCACGGGGCAAAAATACGGCTTGCCGATTCTTTCCCCCGTCGATGGGGATGGCAACTTTACTGCTGAGGCGGGGCCGTTTGTGGGGTTGAATGTGTTGAAAGATGCCAATGGCGCAATTATTGCCGCCTTGACCGAAGCCCAGGCCCTGATCCTCGAAGAAGCCTATAACCATAAATATCCCTACGATTGGCGCACGAAAAAACCAACAATTTTCCGCGCAACGGAGCAGTGGTTTGCCTCCGTTGCCGGGTTCCGGGAGCAGGCGTTAGAGGCGATCGCCGCCGTCCAATGGATTCCCCCCCAAGGACAAAACCGGATCACCCCCATGGTGAGCGATCGCGCCGATTGGTGTATTTCTCGCCAACGCAGTTGGGGGCTACCGATCCCGGTGTTCTACGATGAAACCACGAATGAACCGCTGTTAAATGCGGAAACCATCGCCCACATTCAGGGGATCATTGCCGAGCGGGGTTCCGATGCTTGGTGGGAGTTATCGGTGGAGGAATTGCTGCCCCCCAGCTACCGCAACAATGGCAAGACCTACCGCAAGGGCATGGATACGATGGATGTGTGGTTTGATTCCGGTTCCTCTTGGGCGGCGGTGGCCCAGCAACGGCCGGAATTAAAATATCCCGTTGATCTCTATTTAGAAGGCTCCGATCAACATCGCGGTTGGTTCCAATCCAGCCTCCTCACCAGCGTCGCCACCCATGGCCATGCCCCCTATAAAACTGTTCTTACCCATGGCTTTGCCCTCGATGAAAAGGGCCATAAAATGAGTAAATCCCTGGGGAATATTGTCGATCCGCTGGTGATTATCAATGGCGGCAAGAATCAGAAACAGGAGCCGCCCTATGGGGCGGATGTGTTGCGCCTTTGGGTTTCTTCGGTGGATTATTCCTCCGATGTCCCCATTGGCAAAACGATCCTCAAGCAACTCTCAGACGTTTATCGCAAAATCCGCAACACCGCCCGCTTTTTATTGGGCAACCTCCACGATTTTAACCCTGCCACCGATGCTGTTCCCTACGACGAATTGCCGGAACTGGATCGCTATATGCTCCATTGTATTGATGGCGTGTTTAGTGAGGTAACAGCGGCCTTTGAGAGTTACCAATTCTTTAAATTCTTCCAAACGGTGCAAAATTTCTGCGTCGTCGATTTATCGAATTTCTACCTCGATATTGCTAAAGATCGCCTCTATATTTCCGCCCCCACGGCGGCCCGGCGGCGCAGTTGCCAAACGGTGCTGGCCATTGCCTTGGAAAATTTAGCGAAGGCGATCGCCCCCGTCCTTTCCCACATGGCGGAAGATATTTGGCAATTCCTCCCCTATCCTACCCCCCATGATTCCGTGTTTAAAGCCGGTTGGGTCAAAACCGATCGCCAATGGCAACAGCCAGAATTGGCCCGCAAGTGGGAGCAGTTGCGAGAATTGCGCGATGGCGTGAATCAGGTGATGGAGCAGGCCCGCAGTGGGAAGGCGATCGGCGCTTCCCTAGAGGCAAAGCTATTGCTCCATGTTGCCGATGTTACCCTAGCAGAGCAGTTGGCGGCCTTTAACCCCCGTGAATCCCTGGTGGGCAATGGCGTGGATGAGTTGCGCTATTTGTTCCTCGCCTCTCAGGTGGAATTATTGCCCAATGCCGAGGCGATTACGGCTCTGGATTACCACAGCGTTAACGAAACGGTGGCGGTGGGCATTGTCACCGCCACGGGCCAGAAGTGCGATCGCTGCTGGAATTATTCGGAAACCGTCGGGCAGTTAGCCGATGATCCGACATTGTGCGATCGCTGCGGGGCGGCCCTAGCGGGGCATTTCTAGCTGTCGCTTTGATCACCGTTGCCCTTGGGTCAAACTGCTAAAATCGGTTATGCTCCTGGGCAATTGGTGATCATTGCCTGCTCATCTGGAATCCGCTTAATCATGGGAGGGCGAAAGATTTTTCGCCCCTACACAGATCAACGGGGGCGAAAAATTTGTGCCTCCGGCAGGCTTACGCCAACGCCCCTACCTATACCCATTCCCGATCACTATGACTGTATCCCCTTCCCTTCCTCCCCCAGCCATTCGCCCCACCCCCATTAACTGGATTCGCGAAAATCTGCTGACCCCCTGGTATAACGGCGTGATTACCGTCGTCGTGGGGGGCGGTTTTTTGTGGGCGGCCTATGGATTCCTGACTTGGGTATTCACCCAAGCCCAATGGCAGGTAATTGAGGCGAACCTCCACCTCTTCGCCACGGGTCGCTATCCCAATGAGGAATATTGGCGGCTCTGGGTGGCGTTGGGGGTAATCATGACCCTAGCGGGGATTTCCTGGGGAGTGGTAGCCCGCAATGTGACGCTGTTTAGCCGCAATGTGTTGATCGGGTTGGCGATCGCCGCCCTCCTCTGTTTCTTAATCCCCACACCGATTGTACCCTGGCGATTGCTGATTGTTGGGATGTTATTAATCCTCACCGCAGCAGCTTGGATAGGGCAAAAAATCGGCCAAAAAGTACCGCAAATGGGGCAATACACTTCCCTAGCCTGGATTGGTTCATTCCTGATGTATTTCTGGTTAATCGGCGGCAATTTGGGCTTAACTCCGGTGAAAACCAATGAGTGGGGCGGGCTAATGCTGACGGTGTTCATGGCGGTGATTAGTATTGCCCTCTGTTTTCCCATTGGTGTGATTGTCGCTTTGGGGCGGCAAAGTGATTTGCCGGTGGTGCGATTTTTTTCGGTGATTTATATCGAGGTGATCCGGGGCATCCCCTTAATTGCCATCTTGTTTATGGGCCAGGTGATGATTCCCCTCTTTTTACCCGAAGGCATGCGGCCGGATCGGATTTTGCGGGCGATTATTGGCTTAACACTATTTAGTTCTGCCTATTTGGCGGAGAATGTCCGGGGCGGTTTACAGTCGATTCCACGCGGTCAGGAAGAAGCGGCCAAAGCGTTGGGATTAAATCCGCCGTTAACGGTTTCACTGATTATTTTACCCCAGGCCATTAAGGCAGTTATTCCCACAATTGTTGGACAATTTATTAGTTTATTTCAGGATACAACACTGCTGGCAATTGTTGGTTTAGAGGAATTATTGGGCATGAGCCGCTCGATTTTAGCCAACCCCAATTTTATCGGTCGCTTTGCAGAGGTTTATTTAGCCGTAGGGGTGATGTATTGGGCGGTGTGTTATGCGATGTCCTTAGGGAGTCGCTATGTCGAGAAAAAGCTCAATACGGGTCATTAATCTTAGCTTGCTACGGAGTTTTTACCAATCAAATCAAGCACAGTCTAGCGCCGTTAGTGAGGTGAGGGGGCGGACTAAAGTCTGCGCTATGAACAGTCACTGCGCTTAATGATTAAGGGAAAGGCGACATGATGATTCGCAAAGTCGAAATCCGAGGCTTCAAGTCCATTCACTCCACCACTCTGGAACTCGGCAGAGTCAATTGCTTGATTGGTGCCAATGGAGCGGGCAAAAGCAACCTACTGGAAGCCTTGGGGGTCTTGGGAGCCGCCGCCAATGGAGTCGTCGATGATGAAAGCTTACTGCGTCGGGGTGTGCGGGCAGGTTTACCCCGGCTGTATAAAAGTTCCTTTATCACAGATCGCACTCCCGCTCACATTGCCATTGGGGTAACAGGCTCAAACAACGAAGCCTATCGTGTTTCTTTACTGAACCCTCTTGACTCACCCGAACTCGCTTGGTCTTATAAAACTGAAGTCCTCAGCGATGGCCATGAAGAGATCCTTTCGGATGGTATTCGCAACAAGAAAAACCTTAATCCCAAAGCCGGGTTGGCTGCTTTGCAGTTGGTGGATCTAGACCCCAATAATGCCGCTGCTCAACTCATGAAGTGCCTCCAGGAATTTGCCATTTATTGCCCGAATACCCCTGTCTTGCGGGGCATTGTCCCCGACCAACAATCACGCATCCCCCTCGGTCTCAGCGGTGGACAACTTGCCGAAGGGTTTGCTGCCCTGGGCCAGTACTTAGAGGCCAAAGGGGAAACAGGTGAGGATATTTTGGATCAAGTGCTGGAGTTGATCGACTGGGTGAGTGAGATTGAAACCACCAGTTATGGAACTAACCTGCTATCGCCCAAAGTGCCTCGGACGAAGCTCCTGCTTAAATTCCGCGATCGCTTCATGAACAAAAGCCGCAATGAACTCACTGCCTACGATGCTAGCGAAGGCGCATTGTACGTCATCTTTACGGCGGTGCTTTGCCTTCTACCCCAAGCTCCCCGCTTATTGGCGGTTGATAATCTGGATCAAGCCCTGAATCCTCGGCTATTGGTACGGTTGATTTCTCGTCTTTGTGGCTGGCTTGAGGATAGTGGGGGCGATCGCCAACTCCTGTTAACGGTTCATAATCCCGCTGCCCTTGATGGTCTAGACTTACTGAATTCTGAGGTGCGTTTGTTTATGGTGGAGCGCAATAGCAACGGTCAAACCTGTATTCGCCGCCTCACACTCACCCCCGAACTCACTAAACTCAACCAGCAATATCCCCTCTCACGTCTCTGGATTATGGGGCATCTCGGAGCGGTTCCCAATGTCTAATCCGTTAAAAATTGCCCTAGTCGCCGAAGGGCCAACGGATTTAGTCGTGATTGAAGCCGCCATGAAAGCCGTTTTGCCCCATCCATTCATCCTGACGCTCCTGCAACCTGAAGCGACTCAGCCGCAAATGGGAAACGGTTGGGGCGGTGTGTTGAAATGGTGTCACGGGGCGCAACAGAGGCATCATGGCTCCCTAGATACTGACCCCACAATGATGGGTTTTGATTTGCTGATTATTCATATAGATGTGGATGTCTCGACTTTGAAATATGAAAACTGTGGAGCAGCGGTGACGGAACTAGCGCAGCAGAACAACTGGGGAACTCTCCCCTGCTCACAGCCCTGTCCTCCCGTAGCCGATACGGTGGATGCGCTCATGGGCGTGATGCAAAGCTGGTTAGGAGCGGCTACTCCGGGAGATCAGACGATTTTTTGCTTGCCTGCTCAGTCATCCGGTACTTGGCTAGCCGCAGCGATACTCTCTCCGAAGCATTCCCTCCTGACTGGAGGCGAGTGTGATGTCAATCTAGAGGATGGACTGAAACGACTACCCAAGGAACAACGCATCAAGAAGAAGCGAGATTACCAACTTCATGCGCCTCGGATTACGGAGCAATGGGATCAGGTCAAAGCATTGTGCAGCCAAGCTGCTCAGTTTGAGCAAACTGTATTGACTGCGCTTAATTCCCTATCATTAGGATTGAGTGAATCATCAGGAGGTGGTGATGACAGCTAAAGATCAAACTTTGCATTATTTAGGAACTGCTCCCAATGGCTGGGCCGTCAATGAAACGGTGGCGGATATCACGCGATCGCCCCTCCCTCCCCAGATCATCACCTTACCCACCGCATCGAAAACCCTGCGGTTGGATCTCGCCAAAACCGCCCTGTTGGTGATTGATATGCAAAATGATTTTTGCCATCCCGATGGCTGGCTGGCTCACATTGGCGTGGATATTACGCCGGCCCGCGCCCCCATTAGCCCCCTGCAAACATTATTGCCGAAATTGCGATCGCACCACGTTCCCATCCTCTGGGTCAACTGGGGCAACCGTCCCGACCTGCTCAATGTGGGGGCAGCAACGCGCCATGTTTACAATCCCACGGGGGTCGGTGTGGGGTTAGGGGATCCCTTGCCGATGAATCAGGCGCGGGTCTTGGAATCGGGAAGTTGGGCGGCGGCGGTGGTGGATGAGTTAACCATTGAGCCGGGGGATATTTGCGTTGATAAATACCGGATGAGCGGGTTTTGGGATACGCCGTTACAGAGTATTTTGCAAAATTTGGGGCGCACAACGTTGTTATTTGCCGGGGTGAATCTGGATCAATGCGTATTAGTGACGCTTCAGGATGCCAGTTTTCTTAACTATGATTGCATTCTTTTAGCCGACTGTGCCGCCACGACTTCCCCGGATTTTTGCCGGGAAAGTACACTCTACAATGTAAATCAATGCTTTGGTTTTGTGGCAGATTCTCCTGCGTTATTGGCGGCCATGGGCGATCGCCCCTAAACCCAGGGTCAAGGCTGAGGACGGTTGAGGGTGGGCAGGAGTTTCGGGGGGCCGAGGTCTTGAATTTGATAGCCTTGGGGATAACTGCGTTGGGGTTCCTCACTGTAGAAATGGGGATGGCGGCGTGGGGGAAGGTAGCGGATCCATTGGCTGCGCGATCGCAGGGCGATCGTCACCAGTTGGCGCTGCCAAGGTTGAGGTGGGGGAAACCCAAAGGCCTGCAACATCCTATCATCCATAATCGCATACACCAAGGGGCGAATCATCGGTCTTAAGGGTGGGGGAAACCAACTGAGAAACAAGTTAACGGTGGAGTTGCCTACTCTTTGGTTGGCGGGATTGTAGCGATAATATTGTTGTTCGTAATCCAGATTGTATTGCTCAAAATCGCCATAGCTGGGAGGAATATCGCGAATTTCCATCTGTTCGCCAACGGAGCGCCAAAAGTAATAGATTGCTTCTTTTTCAAGGGGAGTTAAGGGTCGCCAACCAAAGCGGTCTAACCATCGCACTGGTTCATAAATAAAGGTTGAGAGAACGTAGAGAAAATCAGCATTACTGATGGGAAAATGGCGATGGATGTGGTTCATTCGCCCAATAATGGCTTGGCCTTGGGGAGTATCGTAGCCCCATTGCAAAATTAAGGAAATCATGATCCCGGTGTCGTCGTAGCGTTTTTGGCCGTGGTGGTGAAATTCAGCGGTGTGATCGAGGAGGGTGGCAATGGTGGGGATGCAAAATGTGCGAAATAGGGCAATTTCAAGGGCGCGGGTCATATCCCAAGGAAATTCATAGCTGCTGAGTTGGCGGCAAATTTCGCAGTGATCGACCAGGGGGTCGAGGTGTTGTAGGGCGTGGCAACGGTCGAGTTTTTGGCTCATGTTGGGCGATCGCTGACAATCTTGGCTGGATGAACTCCTGAATTATCGCCGAAGGACGGTAACATTGGGTAAATCAGGGAGTTTCTTTTAAGATAAGGCATCATGGCTATAATTACGAATAAACAGTTCACTGCCTTTCGCTGCTATTTCTTGTTTGTAATTATTCATCCCATATTGTAATTGCCAAGTTTGAATATGGCTGTTGGTAAATAATTCGCGAATTGTGGGGGAGTCGTCATAGGTAATCAGCCAAGGATGGGGGCAGGTTTGGATTGTTTGGGCAAATCGCTGATGATCAAATCGGGTATGGTAGTCTCCTTTTTTGCCGTAGAGTTTTGATTTTGTGGCGCTATAGTAGGGAGGATCGAGGAAAATAAATGTGTTTTCCCCCGGTTCTATAATCACTTCATGAAAATCTAGATTGGTGATTTTAATGCTGGGTAGGATTAAGCCTAATTTTGCGAGGCGATCGATGGATGAATCAGTAAAGCGTTTTTGAAATGCTCCCTCAGAGTAGCCTCCGGCTTCAATGGTTCCGGAAAAGGTAATGCGATTGAGCACAAAAAAACGCACGGCTCTGTCAAGTTCTGAGAGTGTTGCAACATTACAGGTGGTGAGTTCTTTAAATAAATCACGGCCATTATTAGCGGTGAGTTTAATTTTTTTGACTTGATTGACTAATTGATCAAGATGGGATTGGGCAATTTTCCAGAATAAAAATACATCGGGATTGAGGTCATTAATCCAAAATTGAGCCTGGGGATATTTTTGGCGAAAGTAAATAAAAACGGAACCGCCCCCCACAAAAGGCTCACGAAATTCGCTGAAACCATCAATCATCTGTGCTTCAATCTGTCCCAAAGCACGGGATTTTCCACCAGGATAACGCAACGGACTTTTAATCATTTCTATTTATCCTAAAGATTTAAGTAGTTGAAGTAACTTGGATTTTTCGATAACATACACTTTCTGGAATCGAGAAGATGAAATCAGAACCTTTGCATTAGAGAATGCCAAAATTGGTGTAACAAACCCTAGTCTTTTTTGTTCTTTAACCTGTACAGCTTGTCTTTTGACTTGATTCAGAAAGTGCTTTTCAAACGGAAAGCTTTGATGACCTAATCGACGATATAGCTGTGTTCCATCGGTTATAACTTCACCTCGATGAGACTTAACATCAATGACATAAGCTTTACCTTGGGGAGAAATACAAATAATGTCAACATCTGCTCGGCTCTTACCTAATTGTGTTCCATATTCAATCTGCCAACCCTCTCGTTCCAATGGGGATATTGCTTGAGCAGTATCCTCTTCACCATGAGCACCTTGATCAGCATGATTAGCGCGTTTCCACAGGAAAACACCATTGGCAATTGAAGCGAAGGCAAGAATAATAAAGGGCGCATAAAAAATAATCGGTAAATTGAGCGAAGGTTGTGGCTGAGAAGAACTGAGAGACGAAATCTGTTTCAAAAAGTCGTTGATAATTTTAACCAAAAAGAGGGGAAAGAAAAGAACTACCCCTCCTGAAGCAAAACAAATCATTGCTTTTGTGCGTCTTTTTGTCGCCAGTTGGCGGATATTTTGTCCAGCGCGACGATTTGATTTGATCATTGAACAACTCTATTTACTACTGAAAATTTAATTTTCTAGCCATGGAACTTTTTCATAATCTCCTGAGTTTTTAGATTTTAAGCGATTAGAGTATTCACCTTGATAGCCAAACCAGTGTAATAAACAAAGTTCTAGATACCACAGACTTAAACGAGTTGCTTCAATTTTAGCTTTGTCATTATATAAAGTTATTTGTTGCTTTTTCTTTTTTTGGGGAGGATGAGCAAGCCGATTCCTAATACTAACAATACATCCTGGAAGATCTTTAAGATTATTAACTTGAGTTTTATCTTTTTCTAAAATTTCATGAATTTCATCAAAAAACAAGAAACCGCTTGATTGATAGTCATCAGGTAGATCTAGCGGAAGACTGCACCATGATAGCAAAATACGCAATTTAGATGCTGCGGTGTTTGTTTTTTTTGAGAACTGATCATTACTAATTATTCCATGATTAATAGCGATCCATGAGAACAGTTCAAGTGCAGATTGAGTCATCAATAGACTTTGTGGTGATAGCACTTGGTTACTCTCAACATACCAATAAACTAATATCGAAATAGACTCTTGATAGTCATCATTCCAGATATCCATGAATCGACTAAATAACTGCTCAACTTCTTTCGGCTTTTGAGTGGGAAACCAAGAACTACATTGTTGAAATATTTTTAAACGGTAACATTGCCAAGATTGCCAAATTACTTCATCTTCTTCATTTAGTCCATAAAATAGACCAACTCCGATCCACCTTCCAGCAACAAAAGATAAAAAATAATGCAGTCCTTGAATAATATTATCAATATCATTAAAATCAAATAAAGCATTGTCTTTATGAACTACTCGACAGGCATGAGTGATGGCATATCCACCATCTTCATTAAGGGCTTTAAAAATTTTATTTCCTGATTGAGAATCTTCAAGGGAGTCAATGATAATTATCCAATTTTTGAATTCCAGCTTGAGTCTTCCTCTAGTAGCAAAACGCCCTCTTTGAATTGGATCGCCATTGAAACTGACAAAATTAACAAGATGAAAATCCAATTTTTGAAACTTGAAACTGCGATTCGAGTTAGAATTATCAAACATTCCAACTACTTGCCATGAAGGGATTGTAACCTTCTGTAAAACAGCATCAACATTTTGATAATTGGATTGATAATCGGAATTCAAATTCATTTTTACTTTTTGTCCTGCTCGTAGTCCAAAAAATCCATCAATTGTTGGTGGCAAATGATCACATTCCATGCTGAATAAAATTCTCGCAGATGGAAACCATTTAATATAAACTTCTCCATCTCCTTCAAATATTGTGTTCTCATGAACAAGCTGAATTCGTCCTTCGTAAAGAGATATTTTTTGATTTGGAGTTTGAGTTTGATGGTGAGGTTGTAATCCTTGACTGTAAATCATCTTTTTTAAATCAATAAAATTATTCAAAAACATATGGCTGTTAATTCATCAGCCATCAGCAAAACTCTATCGCTCGATACGTTCAAGTTCTTCTCGCACTACATTGGGTAAAGTTTCCTCCAACGGTTGACAAATTGATTGAATATGCTGACGCAACGCCTCATTAATCAACGTTTGACAATTTCCCCCACCTGCACGATCAACCTGTTCACGAAACCACGCCAAAACCTCATCATCAAGCCGGATCGTGATCCGTGTTTTGCTTGATGGTACTGGGTCAATTGCACCGCGCTGACCTTGACTGAAATCATATTCGGCTTCCATTGTTATTTCTCACCCAACCTATCCAACTCTATCATAAAAAACCTTGAGGGAGGCAAAAGCTCTCCGGGGAGGCGTTACTTGGCAGAGCCAAGTAACGAGAGTAGGGGCGAAAATTTTTCGCCCCTACCGGGAATTATTCTGCGCCTTCGATGGGGGCGAAACCTTGGCGTTGGATGTTTTCCGTCACCACACGGGGTTCAAGGAATTGTAATAAATAATCCGGGCCGCCCGCCTTCGAGCCAACCCCCGATAACTTAAAGCCCCCAAAAGGTTGCCGCGCCACGATCGCCCCCGTAATATTGCGATTGATATAGAGATTCCCCACCTCAAACGCCTTACGGGCCGCCTCAATATGGGAGGGGGTGCGCGAATAGACCCCCCCCGTTAAGGCGAAATTCGTATTATTGGCCACCGTCAACGCTTCCGCAAAATTGTTAACCGGAATCACCGCTAAAACGGGGCCAAAAATTTCCTCCTGGGCAATCACCGCATCAGGGGAAACCCCCGCGAAAATTGTCGGCGGCACAAAATAACCCGGCTCCGGTTTGGGGCCTTGAAATTCCAAAGTAGCCCCCTCTTTGCCCGTTTCAATATATTCCAAAATCCGCGATTGCGCCTTGGCATCCACCACCGGCCCCACCGTCGTACTGGGGTCTTCCGCCGGCCCGACATTGAGGGATTTTGTCGCTTCAATTAAGCGCTCTAAAAACGACTCATACACCGGAGCTAAAACGATCGCCCGCGAACAAGCAGAACATTTTTGCCCCGTATAACCAAAGGCCGAGGAAACCACCCCCGCCACCGCTTGATCGAGGTCGGCACTTTCATCGACGATAATCGCATTTTTGCCCCCCATTTCCGCAATCACCCGCTTCAGGTGCTTTTGACCGGGGCGCAACTTCGCCGCCTCTGCATAGATGTGGGAACCCACCTCCTGGGAGCCGGTGAAGGCGATGAGATGAATATCGGGATGCTCAACCATGTGGTTGCCCACCGTTGAACCGGGGCCAGGGACATATTGGAAAACCCCCGCCGGAACCCCCGCCTCGATCAGGACTTCGGTGATTTTAGCGGCGATCACGGAAGAGGGGGCGGCGGGTTTAAGCAGCGTGCAATTGCCCGCGACGAGGGCCGCCACAGCCATGCCAGTGGCGATCGCCATCGGGAAATTCCAGGGGGAAATCACCAAAGCAATCCCCCGGGGCTGATAGTGGTAACGGTTTGTTTCCCCCGCTAAATCGTAGGCAAACCCCTGATCGAGTCGCTCCATTTCATCGGCATAGTAGCGACAAAAATCGATCGCCTCCGAGACTTCCGCATCCGCTTGGGGCAGGATTTTCCCCACTTCAAAACAGATCCAAGCCGAAAGCTCAGGGCGACGACGCTCCATAATTTCCCCGGCTTTACGCAACACAGCGGCCCGCTCCTTGGGGGGCGTATCCCGCCATTGGGGGAAGGCGGCTTTCGCGGCGGCGATCGCCTCATCTGCCTGTTTTACGGAAATTTGCCCCACTTTCCCCACCAATTGGGCGGGGTTGGAGGGGTTGACAGAATCGAGATGGCTCTCGGTTTGCACGTATGCGCCGTTGATATAGGGCTGAATCCGTTGCCCCAATTGCTCCCGCACTTGAGCTAACGCAGATTGGGCGGCGGTGCGGAGTTCGGCGTTGGCGTAGTCGGTGTTGGGGGCGTTGGGGTAGGCGGATTTGGCGATCAGGGGGCGATCGCCCTCCACTTTAGGCGGCGCAATCAGGTCATCAATGGGATAATCTTCGGCATTGAGGCGTAAAAATGAAGTGTTCGCGGTGTTTTCCAAGAGACGACGAATCAGGTAGGACATCCCCGGCAACAGGTCACCATAGGGGGCATAAACCCGCACCCGATAACCCCGTTTCACCATCGCTTTTGCCAGTTGATCCCCCATGCCATAAAGCACCTGTAATTCAATGCGACGGCGGGGAATTTCCAGTGTTTCAGCAATAGCCATGGCCCGCGCTTGGGTGCGGACATTGTGGGAACCAATGGCGGCGTAAAGATATTGATGGTTTTCCAGCAAAATCTGCATTAAGCTCTCATAGTTGCGGTCGGTTTCGGCTTTTTGGTTATAGACCGGCTGGGGCCAATCGTTTTGAATAGCGATAATCGTTTCCTGATCCCAGTAGGCTCCTTTGACGAGGCGGATCGTGATTGGATTACCTCGGGTTTTCGCCCATTCCACCAACCCTTTTAAATCCCGTTCCGAATCCCGCAAGTAGCCTTGAATCGTCATGCCAATATCAGTACGATTGCGAAATTCTTCCTCTAGAAGCAGGTCTTTTAAAATCGCTAACGTCATATCTTTGTAGCGATATTGCTCCATATCAAAATGGATCGCCGCCCCCACTTCTTGAGCCTTGCGGAGCAGGGTACGGATGCGATCACATACCTTTTCCCGACTTCCCGCCGGATCAAGGGGATCAAATTGGGAATAGAAGGCCGTCAGCTTGACGGAAACCTGCACCTTGGGCAAAGCTTCCCCGTCGGCTTCGTCAATTTGGGGGATCGTGGGCCATTTTTGGGCAGCTTGGCTCAGTTCCGTGATTAATTCTAGATACTGATTGAGATAGGATTCTGCTTCAATTTCCGTGATCACCGCTTCACCGAGTAAATCGAGGGTAAAGGCTTGCTTTTCCTTGCGCAGTTTCTCGATAGTTTTGATCGTTTTCGGGATCGTTTCGCCAGCAATATATTTATAGGCCAAGGTTTTCACCGTTTGCTCTACCGTTGTTGCCGCCAGTTGAGCAGCGGGGGAATCGGCATCGGCAAAGGTGATCAATTTTTTGAGCATATCGGGAAGTTCAACGTCTTCCTGGCTCATATATTCTTGAAAATGTCGAGCAATTTCGGCTTTACTTTTCAAGGCGGGCAAGCAATCAATGAAGCTAAACAATTGGTAACGCAGGGCGGGGTTCGCCATTGTCCAATCGAGCATTTTGTCATCGAGGCGCATTTGATCGCGCATTTGGTCAAATAATGACCGTTTTTCGCGGGTGGCGGCGATCAGTTCGCGGGCGATTTCGAGGGTTTTCGGTTCGTACTGAGTTTGAGGAATATTGACAACCACGATTCATGAACTCCTGTGGGGGTGCATGATCTATTGTCTACCGCGAGGGGGGTTTTGGGGGTGAAGGGGGGTGGAAAATCTTGAGGGGCAGGATCAGGTGGAGAAGAAGCTGATCCCTGAGAGGTTGGGGATGCAGGAATATTGGCTCTTTAACCCCCATAGGAAATGGATTACCGAGCCGTTGCGGGGCTACGGCTGGAGTGCAGAACATCCTCTAGGGGCGAAAATTTTTCGCCCCTGCGCCCATCAAGCCGATAACTAGATTCCCTAGAAACATTGAAAATCGTCCGGAAATAGCGCGAGGACGGAAAACCCAACCCTTGAGGGGGGAAGACCCGCTATCGATGGAATTGAGCCTCAGGGATGGACTTTTAGGGGGATCAATTTGTCCTGATCATTCCTAAGAAACTCCGTATCAGGAAATAGAAACCTGATACGGATATTTGCTATGTACAAGTCCATTGTAGCCGTACTTTTGACGGCGATCACCCTGCCAATGGCGGGATTTTCCAGCTTGGCTAATTTGCCTGCTCAACAAGGGAGTCAAGTGCCGCCGGTGGTTGAACCGGAAACCTGTAGCGATGCCTGTAGCGATCGCGGTAGTGGGCGGCGCGATCGCCCCCATAGCCAATCTAGCTTAAAAGAGCGGGGCAGCGGTCGCATTGATCCCGATGTGAAAGATGCCAAGTAAACGCCGATTCTACCATCGCCATTAAACCAATCATCAGGGACACAACGGTGTGTCCCTTTTTGCTGTGGAAAAGCAAGGGCGCAGGATTTTTCGCCCGGACAAACATTGATATAGCAATTTCTAGAGCCATGGGCTACAGAGATCCCCCTCAATCCCCCTTAAAAAGAGGGAAGTCGCGTTCTCATGAGTCAAAAAAACGCGATAACGTCGAGGAGAAAAGTTTTTTGCCCCAACCACTCTTTAAACCGGCAACGTTAATTCACCTTGGGCAATGGGAATCACCCGGCCGCCCACATTAATATCAAAGCTTCCCGCTTGTTTGTTACCCCTGAGACATAATAACGAGGGGCGTTTAATCGCATAGCCCTGTTCAACCCGGATCTCAATGTGGGGTTTGCCAAAATACTGATGTTCTACAAGGTAGGCGGCGAGGCAACCATTGGCGCTGCCGGTGGCGGGATCTTCCACCACACCGATAGCCTCGGCAAAGACCCGGACAGTGAGATCATTTGCCGCTGCGGTGGTTTCGGGGCAAAAAATTAGGATGGCTTTGGCTTCAAGTTGTTCGATTAGTTGGAAATAGCGCGATCGCTCCCATTGAATCCCCTGCAATGCCACCAAGTTCCGCACCGGCACAATCAAAAAGGGAACGCCGGTAGAAACTTCTTGAATCGGAAACCGGGGATCAAATGCCCCAAGCCCCAAACCCAAAACCGGCGCTAAATCCTCAGGGGTGAGGGTTGTCCCAAAGTGGGGTGGGTTGTGGCGCATCCACAGTAAGGGATCATCCCCCGTGGCAAAGGTAACGGGGATGGGGCCGACTTGGAGATTGAGCAGGAGGCGATCGCTTTTTACCTCTTGGAGATGCTCCCGGATCACCGCCGCCGTCCCAAGGGTGGGATGGCCCGCAAAGGGGAGTTCCTGCTCTGGCGTAAAAATCCGCACCGGATAGCCCCCATTGATGGGCGTGGTGGCGGTGATAAATGTCGTTTCGGAATAGTTCATTTCCTGGGCAATGGCTTGGAGCATCCCATCGGGGAGCGATCGCCCCGCTGTGATCACCACCGCCAAAGGGTTGCCTGTGAAAGGGCCCACGGCAAACACATCAACAATATAAAAAGGAATCATCACAGCCCAGGGAAAAACAACGCTATTCCCATCATGGCCTGGTGTGATCCCCAAAGGCAAGACCCAAAAGCTTGGCATGGTGCGGGGTCTAACCCCTAGTCACGATAAATATACTTAAAACTTATTGCCCTGATTAGGAATTTAAATCTAAAAAATGCAATTCCCCACCAGTCGTAGGTTTGAGGGACTGTGCTGGCGGTGATTGGCCTCGAACGCCGGAAGAAGTCTCATATACTGAGAGGCAATATTCACGATTCTTAACAATTCTTTTTTCTTTAAAAACTTGTTCACCATAAGATACCACCGATGTTTAAACGAACTTGGTTAACAGCATCCTTGAGTCTTTTCCTGGTTTGGTTGCCCAGTTTGTTCACCACTGCCCTCAGTCAGAATTTCGCGACATCTTTCTGGCGGACTAGCCCCCAACGAAGCCGTAGTGTTAAATCCGAGCCGGTCTCCCTCGCGATGCATGGCTTCCTGGCCAATGTTTTTCAAGAAAAAGAGGCAACCCTAGATCATCGGGTGATCACCCCTCAATTGGATGATCAACACACCACCTGCCCCGCTCCCAGTCAAAAAAGTTGGTCTGAACGCCCAGATCCTCCTGCCCTCCCGAAGGACTCTCTTCTTCAGAACAATGGCGGCATCCGGAAACAGGTGGCCACTGTGCTCACAGGGTTGATGGAATGGCAGCCCCAAGAGCCGGTGGCGGTGACGGTGGCCTCAGTGGAACCAGAACGCCCCTCAGTACAAGGGTTGTGGCAAGCTTGGCGGCATCCGGTGACGTTGCTGCGGGATTGGCAGACACCGCCAGCGAGTCAATCGGTACAAATCTGGGTCAATCATCAGGTGATTGCCACCGTGAAAGACCTCCAATTTGCCCAAGACTTTGCCCAACAAATTGAATATTTCCTCGCTCAACCCGGCTGGGATGCGGAGCAACTGGTTCCCGCCCGGGTGGGGAATAAGCTTGCCGTCCGGATTGGCGATCGCCTCGTGATCATCCTCGATGAAACCATCCTCCCCGCTGACGAATATCACCCGGAATTATTAGTGATTGACTGGACGAATAACCTCCGCCAAGCCCTCGGCCATGAACCCTTAGAGTTAGTGGTGGCCCAGCAACAGATGTATGGCATTACCGAAACCCCTGAAGATTTTGAAGGATTAGCCTCCTGGTATGGCCCCACATTCCACGGTCGCTTAACCGCCAACGGCGAAACCTACGATCAAGAAGCCTTTACCGCCGCCCATCCCTCCCTCCCCTTTAACACCTATCTCAAAGTGATTAACCTTGAAAGTGATGAAGCGGTGATTGTGCGCATTAACGACCGTGGCCCCTACATCCAACCCCGCACTTTAGATCTCTCCCGTGGCGTGGCCCGCTGTATTGAGAGTAAAGAATCCGGTGTGGTTCCCTATCGCGCCGTCGTCATGACCTCATCCTAATCGGGGCGAAAAATCTTTCGCCCCATTCCCTATTCCCCATTCCCCTAAAATAGACAAAATGTGATGAGGCCAAAAACAATGCAAGTGTGGGTGGCAATTGTCGTTTTACTCTTTATCGGTGCTCAGTTTGTTGATTGGTTGATGACATTGACGTTGCCTTGGCCCCTCTATGGGGTGGCGGGGGTGCTATTGGCGATCGCCTCTAACCGCCGTTTCTCCCCCTCGCTCCCTCCCGTGGAACCGGAGGAGGCACGAACTCCGCCCCCCCCGCAACCCTCCATTTCCTTTCGGATCAACCCCTAAATTCCCAAATCCTTCCGCATCTGCTGCAATTCATCTTCTAATTCCCACTCCCGGAACTGGCTATCCACCACATCAAAACTATCGGGGGTGCGGCGATAACGTTCCGCATTTTGCCAGCCGGAAGGGGGAGGTGTGGGGGTTTGGGTGGCTTTGGCGGCGGCGATTTTTTGCGCCAACTCTTGACGCTTACTCAAAGTTTTTTGTAACAACGCCTCACTTTGTTGGCGGTTTTCCTGGGTACTTTGCAATTGCCCCCACCGTTGGTTTCCTTGTCGAAGCAGAGCCGCCTCCCGCTCCCGGGCAGGGGTGACTAAATCCTGGCGGCCCGCCGCATCTGCCTTGGCAATGCGCTGATGCCAAAGGCGGATATCTTCGGCGATCGCCAAAATATCCCCTTGTAACTGCTCCTCCTGCTGTTGCAATTTCAAAATCAAGCGGCGGGTTTCCGCCTCCTGCTCCCGCAGTTGATCCTCCAAAACCTGGAGAGCCAATTGAGGATTTTGTTGCAGAAAAACATCCAGTTGGGCTTCTAGAAAGGCACTGACATCATCAAAAACGCTCATAGTGGGGGGTTAAAAAGGTTGACCAATATAGACGGAGCGGACTTCACCATTGCGGCGTACCGTGGCTTGTCGCCCTTCGGTATCCACCAACACCCAACCACTATCACCAATGGGTTCACCGGGGCTAACCCGCTGGTTAATCTCCCCAATCGTCAACAGGGCGGTGGAGCGCGTGCCATCCTCCAAAATTCCCACCAATCTATGATCTCCTGGGGGCAAAGGAGCTACGGGCGCGGCGGCGGGTTCCTGATCAAGGGGGGGAACCGTGGGTAACATCTCTCGCCAGGCGAGGGAGGGGAGTTGGGGGGGTGGGGGGATGCTGGCTTGGGTGCTGGGAGCGGGGGCTGGGGAGGGTTGGACGGCGGCAGGGCTAGGACTGGGTTGGGGAGGGGTGGCCGTTGGGGGAGAAGGTTGAGGGGATGGTTTCGGGGGAGCGGCGGCGGTCTCGCGGGGGGCCGTACTGGGGGGATAAACCGGGAGATAGATCCGCTCAATCACTTGGGGATTGCTATCCCCATCGCGAGGGGCGGCGGCTAATTCCTCCACGCCGCGCTCCTGCGGGTCGGCATCGAGGGCGTAGCCTTGGGGCGGACGGCGGCTAATGGCTCGCATCGAGCGGAGCATATAATGGCCAAAGGCGGCATCTTCCGGGGGGAGGGTGGCGATCGCCCCTTCTGGAACCGTCTGGCTGTTAGGGGTTGGCTGAAAGCGTATCCCATTATTGAGTTTGCCTTGACTGAGGAGCCAACCCAAAACCCCCAGGAAAGAGACACAGGCGATCGCAAACAATAGCCGATCCAAATTATTCCGCAACCGTTGCTGAAGTTTGGGAGGCGTGGCGGGGGGAGGCGGGGCCGATTGGGGCTGCTGTGGCGGCTGCATCGCTGGGGAGGGCTGCAAACCAGGGGCTAGGGGTTGCGTCTTAACCTGGAGCGGAGCCGGCACCACCGTTTGTAGCGCAATAAAATCCGCTTGCGCCGGTTTCGTCGGCAATTGACTACCCCCATCCAGCATCAGATCCACATCCGTAAACAAATGCTCCATCAGGTGGTCAGCCTCTGACTCAATCGACCACGGCTCTGCAACTCTGGGTTCTGAATAGGTAAGGGAGGGAGAACGGGGGGTGGTGCTAACCTCTTCAGGCATGGGTGTTTTTTCTCAACAGGCTCGATGCAGCTATATCTTATCCTGTTGGCCTAAGAACGGCTATGGATAGGATTGATTTTTTTAGGATGGAGGCGCGATCGCCATCAGGCAGAGAGCCGTTCAGTTTGAGGGTCATGGAGGGTCAACTCTGAGGCTATCACCGGCAGCATAATTTGAAACTCCGTGCCTTCTCCCCGTTGGGATTGACATTGAAGATGGCCGCGATGTTTGTCCACAATGATTTGATAACTAATGGAGAGGCCCAACCCTGTGCCTTTGCCCACAGGTTTCGTCGTGTAGAAGGGGTCAAAGAGTTTAGCCAAGGTTTGAGGGGTCATACCCAAACCGTTATCGCGGATTGAAATGGCAATCCATTGGCGATTCTCCAGAGGAGAGGCTTCGCCAACACACCGGGTTGTAATTTCAATCCTTGGCTCCGCTGGTTGGGCCTCTTCAATGGCATCAATGGCATTGGCCAACAGATTCATAAACACCTGATTCAACTGACCCGGATAGCACTCTAAGGGCGGGAGTGCGTTGTAGTTCTTGATAATTTTAATTTCCGGCCGATGGCCTGAAGCCTTGAGGCGATTGGTGAGGATCATCAACGTTGAATCAATGCCTTCATGGAGGTCGGCCTTTTTCATTTCCGCTTCATCCAAGCGGGAAAAATTGCGAAGCGATCGCACAATTTCCCGAATCCGCCCTGTACCCACATCCATGGAAGCCAGGATCTGGATAAAATCCTGTTGGATAAACTCGAATTCCTCCGGATCAATAATCTCAGCAATTTGCTCTTCAGCATGGGGTACTTCAGCCTGATACTGGGCCACCACCGCCAGCATCGTCTGGGCATAGTCCCGTAAATGGCTTAAATTACCGTAGATAAAGGGCACATCGAAAAAAAGAAAAAACTGAGCCCCCAGGGAAAAATGTGAGAGGCTAGAGGAGGAAGACTCAGGGAGAAAAGCTCATGGCAAAAGGATTTGGTCGAATCAAGCGCCGCCGAAAAAACCTCGAAACGTCAATGGACAGACTGAGTGTACTCGATACACTCATCCCGTGGAATATCTTTGGGGAGTCCTTGGCGCAACTAGAGACCAAGGAGCGCAAGAGCCGAGCGGGGCGCAAGCCCATCGACCGCTTGCAGTTGTTTAAGATGCTGATCCTCCAGCAACTGTATAACCTCAGTGATGAGCAAACTGAATACCAAACCCATGACCGAGCTTCATTTCGGCGGTTTGTCGGATTAGATGCACAAGCCGAAGTCCCCGATGCGAAAACCCTGTGGTTATTTCGCAAAACCTTAACCCAAGCCGGACTCATCGACGAGATGTTCGAGGCGTTTGGGGCGTTTTTACAGGAATCAGGATATCAGGCGCAAGGGGGGCAGATCATTGATGCGACATTGATTCCCGTACCCACCCAACACAATAGTCAGGAAGAAAACGAGCAAATCAAAGGGGGAGAGGAACCTACTCAATGGTCAGAGCAGCCCCACAAACGTTCACAAAAGGATAGGGATGCCCGTTGGACGAAAAAGAACAACGTTTCTCACTTTGGCTACAAAGACCATATCAACATTGATGCCAAGTATAAGTTCATTCGTGTTCATGCCGTGACGGATGCCTCGGTACATGACTCCCAGATGTTTGCCCATGTGTTAGATATCGACAATGAGTCGGATGAGATTTGGGCCGACAGTGCCTACGCCAGTGCGAAGCGGGAAGAGGTGTTAGGGATATTGGGGTACAAAAGTCATAT